>NZ_CP049906.1:600000-761384 GCF_011305535.1 Diaphorobacter sp. HDW4B | reverse complement strand
CTGCGCCTTGCTCCATCGGATCTGCAACCCACCCATGCGCTGACGCCGCACCGCCTTGGCGTGCCGATCATCACCGTGATGCCCTTTGCCACGACCTTGGTGCGGCTGGAACGGTTTGACGGTTTGCATCGTCTGGTTCTGCTGCAACCGGGCGGCGAGGAAATCCCCATCGTCTTTGATGAGCCTTCGTATGTGCTGGAGCTTCCACCTGCGCAGCGTTGGGATGCGAGCCATGTGCGTGTCGTGCATCAAACACTGGCCCAGCCACCGCGCTGGCTGGATGTGCGCCTCTGCGATGGCGAGATCACCGAAGTGGGGCGTGACAGCTGGAGTGGTCTGGTGCCAGACCATTACCGGATCGAACGCCTGGTGGCCGTGGCGGATGATGGGGCGTCGGTTCCCATCACCGTGCTGTCGCGCAAGGACATGGACGGGCAGATTCCACGTCCCATGCTGCTGACCGGCTACGGTGCTTATGGCATTGCTTATGAACCCGTTTTTTCCCTGCCTGCACTGGCGTGGGTGGATGCGGGTTATCGGTATGCGATTGCACATGTTCGCGGAGGATCGGAAAAAGGCCACGACTGGTACCAAGGTGGTTGCCGCGAGAATAAGCGCAACTCCATGACCGATTTCATCGCCTGCGCGCGACAACTGGAGCAGTTGGGCTACACCACGCGTTCACAGACCGTCGCCTATGGCGTATCGGCAGGAGGATTGCTGGTGTGCGGAGCGGCCAACATGCAGCCCGCGCAATGGGCAGGTGTGATTGCGCAGGTCCCGTTTGTCGACATGCTCAACACCATGAGCGACGCGAATCATCCGCTGGTGCCGCTGCTGCGCCCCGATTGGGGTGATCCGTTGGCGGACCCTGTGGCCTATGACGCGATGGCGGCGATTTCTCCTTACGAGAACGTGCCCATGGCGGCTTATCCACCCGTGCTATGCACTGCGGGGCTCAAGGATGACCGTGTGCCGTATTGGGAGCCCGCCAAACTGCTGGCCAACATTCGCCGTCAGTCGACGAGCGGCGCGCCTGCGGTGCTGCTGCTCAACCCCGAAAGCGGCCATCAGGAAAGCGACCAACAAGAGCACCTGTTCATGCAGGCAGCGCGTTTCTGGGCCTTTGCGCAGCACTGCGTGCAAGTGGCAGCAAAGCAGGTTTGATGACGACCGAAGGCTAAGCCGCCGTGCTGGCCGTGTTCACTTTGGCATGCGAGGTTTTGCGGGTGTACTGAAACAGCCGCAGCGCGCAAAAGGCCGACACGAGCAGGGCCGGTGCAGCCGTCACGGTGATGGCGGTCAGCATCTGGCCGTGGACGATCCATGTGGAGACCAATCCTGCGAGCAAGGGCCCCAAGGCGCTGAACACGGAGACGACAAAGCTCCACAGCGCAAAGCAGCGCGCACGCAGGGCTGCAGGAGCCAGATCCTGCAGCATGGTGGGAACCAGCGCGTTGGCCGTGCACGTGATGAACAGAAACAAGGCCACCACCACAAAGGCCTGTTGCAGCGCCGTGGTCGAGAACAGCATGAAGATGGCAGGGATCGCCAACACCGCGCATACGCCCATGATCATGGGGCGTACCGCCGTGCCCAGGCGTTTGGCAAACCATCGGTCCAACAAGGCGACCACCGGCAGACAGCCCAGTGTGGACACCAACACGATGCCGCCCATGCCCTCGCCGATGATGGCGGGCGCGACATGGAAGCGACGCTCCAGCGCCAACGCAATCAACTGGTTCAGTCCCTGGACGGCAATCATCAAACTGCCGGCCACTCCGACGAACAGGGCAATGGGCTGCCAGCGCTCTTTCAGGAACTGCCGCAACGACGCAGCGTTGGAGGTGTCTTCCTGCGCGGTATGACGGGGTGGATCGGCCGTGAAAAACCCCATCAGCAGCAAAGGCAGACCGGCGGCCGAGAGCAGCAAAAAGGCCTTGCGCCAAGCACTCATGTCGCCCGGAATCCAATGCACGGCGGCGGGCTGGATGTCCCCCGCATAGTAAAAGCCCGCGCTCGCCCCGGTCGACACCAAGGCCGCAAAGCCCAGGTTGGCAAGCACCCGATGGCGCTGCGGCGCGAGGTCGGGAATCATCGAGTAGACCAGTGGCACCATCGCGAATTCGGTGATGCCGGCAGCCGATCGGCCCAGAAAGAACAGCGGGAAATTCGGTGCCAACGCGCTCAGCACCATCATGGCGGTCGAGGCGAAGATCAGGCACAGCAGCACCCGTTTGCGCGAGAATCGATCGGCAAAGCGCGCCAGCGGAATGGCCAGCGCACTGCCCACCAACACCCCCGCCAAGCCTTGCAAGGCACCGAGGCTGGCGTCGCTGACGCCAAAGCTTCGCTGTATGGCCGACAGGGAAATGGCCTGCAGGCCATAGTCGCTCATCTGCACACCGGCGGTGATGCCCAGAAAGGCGACGGTCAGCAAGGCTTGCAGTGACCATTGCGCGGGCGCGCCATCATGGTCACGGCGGGGAGTCATGGTCATGGGGAATCAGCTTCGCTCAAGCCCGCAGTGCAGCCCTTGAGGCAGCGCTGGCGGAACTCACTTCCACTTGTATTGCAGTTGCACGTCCACCGTGCGTGCCGCGCCGTAGTAGCAGTAGAAGTCGCAACCGCTGACATAGGTCTTGTCCGTCAGATTGCGAGCGTTGAACTGCAGGGCCCATTCACGGCTCATGTCATAACGCACCATCAGGTCCAGCAGCGTATAGCCGGAAATCTTCTGGCCGGGATAGTAGCGCTGGTCTTCGGTCTGACCGTTGTAGCGCGCACCGGCACCCACCGTCAGCTTCTGGTTGTTGGCCAGATCGAAGCTGTGGTTGAGCCACAGGCTGGCCTGGTTGTCAGGAATCAGCGGTGTGCGCAAGGTCTGGGTCGTCGTCAGGTCCTGACGGGAATCGTTGTGCGTGTAGGCGGCCTTCATCGACGTGTTGCTGCCCAGTTTGAAATTGCCTTGCAGCTCGATGCCCTTGTTGGTGCGCTTGCCGGTTTGCGACTGGATGTTGGACGCGTCCGAAATCAAAGCATTCTTTTCCTTGATGTCGAAGTACGCCAGCGTGAGGTTGCCGCCGTTGAGCCATGTGGGTTCAAGCTTCACGCCGACCTCACGTTGCTGGCCTTCATAAGGGCGATACGTGTTGCCGTAACCGTCGACGCCGCTGACAGGCTTGAACGATTCCGAGTAGTTGAAGTAGGGCGAGACACCGATGTCGCTGATGTACATCGCGCCGAAGTTCAGGGAGTTCTTGCTCACGTCGTAACCCGCATCTCCCCCATTGATCGCGCCCTTGTTCTTGGCGCTGTCATGGCGAATGCCGGCGTTGAAATTCCAGTTGTTGCCCACGCGCATCTGCGTGGACGCATACGCGCCCCATTGCTTGGAGTGCAGTCCGTAAGGTGTGCCGGCAACGCTGAAGGGCGTGCCGTAAACCGGGTTGAACATATCCAGACCGGGGACATAACCAAAGCCGTTGTTCAAGCCGTCGGTATCCGACTTCAGATAGTCGATGCCGACGACAGGCAACAATTGCACACTGTCCGACAGGCGCAGCTTGCCGCTGATGCGATTGTCGAAGTAGTGAGACTTCGACTTGCCGTTGGTATACGTGTAGCCGCGCAGGAGCTGGCGATTGTTGTCCGATCCCCAGGCGAAGGTGTTCATCTGGTCGAGATCGAGGTCGGTGTACTTGTAGTTCTGCGCGAACTTCCAGTCGCTGTTGAGTTGGTGGCTGAGCATCCAGCCAGCGCTTGCCTGTGTGCGCTTGAGATAGTCGGCGCCGGGCTCACCGGGGTTCAGGCGGCGGTCGATGCGGCCATAAGGCGTGTCGATGATGGTGCCGTAGGCGGGCAAAAAGCCATTGGTGGGCGTGCCGTCTTCGCGTTGAACGCTGGCCAGCAAGGTCAGCGAGGTGCGTGGGCTGAACTCCATCGTCACGCTCGGCGCGAAGTAGTAGCTCTTCATGTCGGTGCCGCGCTGCATGCCGTCTTCCTTGCGCGCTTGGGCGACGAGGCGGTAGTACACCGTGCCATCTTCGTTGGCGATGTTGTTGTAGTCGACACTCAGGCCCAGACGGCCACGATTTCCCGCCTCGGTGTTCAGCTCCAGCGCGCGTTCCTTGTGCGGACGCTTGGTCACCAGATTCACCACGCCGCCGGTTTGGGCGGCACCAAACACCAGCGCATTGGGACCCTTGAGCACTTCGGCAGATTCCACGCCGAAGATCTCTGGCTTCCAGACAAAGTAGCCATTGGGCGTCGTGGGCGTGCCGTCCAAAGACACCGAAGCGTCGAATCCACGGATCTTGAACCACTCGACCTTGTTGTCTCCGCCAAAGGGCTCGCTCAGCACACCAGCCTGGTATTGCAGGGCCTGATCCAGCTTGCGCGCACCCATTTCCTCGAAGTCGGCCTTGCGAAGCACGGCGCTGGAGTTGGGCGCGTAGAAGTCCAGGCTTTGCAGTTCCTGCACCGTCCCGATGACGGTCACCGTCTCCATGGTTTTCTCTTCGCCCGCCGCCTTTTCGGCAGTTTGCGCATGAAGGGGGGAAGCAAGGCCAATGGCGCCGATGGCCAACAAAACGGCTTGAACTACAGGGGTGTATTGCACGTGACGCATAGGACGGGAAAGAGAAGAGGGGAGGAAGGTGGAGCGTTCGGAGGCACAAATTCTACGTCTTGGATGAGAGTGGTTATCAAATGCATTAGCATTAGTGGCGTCGATGTCACGGTTTTGAAATGTTGGCGGAAATGATCCTCTGTCCTACAGACTTGAATGAAAAAACTGGGCAAGTGTCCAAAAAATCGGCGTAAGCTGCTCTCCCGGCCTCCAACTTCGTCCATGAATTCGATTGCAGAAAACAGTAAACCGCTGACCGCACAAATCACCCTGCCACGTGCTGCTGCCTTTGTGGAATGGCTTGTGGACCATTGGCGCGACAAAGGCGTGGAAATCCGCCACGTTGAACCGGAGCGGGTGCAGATGGTCCTCGCGGAAGTGGGGATGGTCGAGCTGCAAGTCGCAGGAGCGCGGAAGCTCGGTTGCGCGGTGCAGACCGTCACGCTGCAAATGGGCGAGTTGATGCAGTTGTCCTTGACCGAGCACTTGGGCGAATTCGCCGACGAAATGGACTGGCCCGATGGCAGTTGGAACATCGTCTGGAATGGCCAGTCGCCACGCAGCCCGGCGCAACTGCATGTGATGAACGTCATCAGCAACCATGCCCTCACACCGCAGATGCGCCGCGTGCGCCTGCAGTGTGACGATCTCGGTGCCTTCGCGAATGCCGGGCTGCATGTGCGCATGCTGCTGCCTGCACCCGGGCACGAGCCCGCCTGGCCCACCTTGACGGACGATGGTCGCTTGCAATGGCCACCGGGAAAGCCGCGCATGGCCCGGCGTACCTACACGATTCGCGATATCGATGAGGCGGCTTCATGGATCGACATCGACGTGTTGCTGCACGCGGATGGCGATGGTGCGTCACCCGGCTCCGTCTGGGCCGAGAACGCTCAGCCAGGCAGCAGTGTCGGCGTGCTCAGCCCGGCCAGCGGACTGCTCCCGCGCGCGGCGCACTATGTCCTGATGGCCGACGCCTGCGCGCTGCCAGCAGCCGCGCGCATGGCCCAGATGCTGCCTGCGGATCACACGACATCCTTGCTGTTGTGGGTCGCCAATGATGCGGAACGTGCGGCCTTTGACGTGTTGCCCACCCTCGTGCAGCCGGACTGGATTTGCGCTGGCGCGCCTGGAGCCTCATCGCCAGAAATCGCCCGCGTGCTTGATTGGCTGGCTCGGCAGAACTACCACAGACCCGATACCGTGCTGTGGGTGGCCGGTGGCCTGCCGCTGACGCAAGCGGTGCGCCGCTGGCTGGCGGATCAACCCGCGCTGCCGAGCGTGCGAAAGATGATTCACACCTACTGGCGTTGAATGGGTTGCCAGCGTGCGAAGGCTGCTTCAACGCTGCCGTTCATCGGGTTGAGACCGTGACTTTGAAAGGGAGTCGGGCCGCAAAGGTCAGGGCGGTAACACCGTCCATCCCGATTCCTTGAGCAATTGCTGATACCCGCGCACCAGCGATTGAACCTGATCGCTGAATGGCTGACCGGTCTGTGCCAAAGGCAGCAGGCCTTTGTCGGTTCGCAGTTGCACAAAGGCTGCCGAGGCCAGCAGCCTGTCCATTCTGGCGACCCAGCGGGAATAGTCGGCATCTGGCACGCGCGGCCCCATGTAGAGCCCACGGATGTTGGACCAGACGATATCGATGCCTTCCTCCTTGGCTGTCAGCACTTCGGCGGGTTGGTGCGGCAGGCGCGAGGGTGCCAGCACAGTGAGGATGCGGATCTGCGCTCCGTTGCGGATCAGGCCGAGGGCCTCCGAATAGTCTCCGGACACCACATCCACATAGCCTTTTTGCAGTGCCTCGTTGGCCTCGCCGCCACCTTCAAAACCCACGAACCGGAACGCGTTGCGTCCCAGTCTGGCGGCCTTGGCGATCAATGCGGCTTTCATCCAGTCCTGACTGCCGACGGTGCCGCTGCCGCCCATGACGACTTTTTCCGGGTTCTTGTTCAGTGCGGCGAGCAAGTCGGTGAGCTTGCGGTACGGAGAGTTGCTGCGCACGATCAGCACGCCATGGTCCACGCCGATGCCCGCGAGCCAGCGCACATCGTTCACGCCGTACTTGCCGAATCGACCTTGCGAGATGCCGAACAGCGATCCTCCGGAGAAGGCGACCAGCGTGTCGGGCTCGGCGTTGCGCTGGGTGATGATGGCGTTGAAGGTGACAGCACCGATGCCACCGGGCATGTAGTTCACTGTCATGGGCGCAATGTCCGGGTTGCTCAACGGCAGGCCTACGCGGAGCAACTCGCAAGTCAAGTCAAAGCCCGCGCGCGGTTTGGCGGGGGCGATGCATTCGCTTGCGAGCACGGCGGATGACAGCAGCATGGCTGCGCTGCCAGCGCACAGATGAAGGAATGCGTTCGACAGCCGCAGGCGAAGGCGTTTCAAGTGGCATTCTCCTTGGTCCATTCACCGGCAGGGCGGTGCCTTGCGGGCAATTCCAGCACGATGCTCACGCCCTGACCATCGGGAGTGTCCTCAATGCGCAGGTGCCCCTGATGCTGCTCCATGATGGCCTTGGCAATCGCCAGTCCCAATCCCGCACCGCCGGGGCGTGCGGTCTTGCCGCGTCGAAAGCGCTCGCCCAGATGTCCGCGATCGGCCGCTGCAATGCCGGGGCCGTTGTCGGTGATGCGCACCTGTGCAAGTCCTGCCTGTTCCGTCACATCAAGGCTGATCTGCCCGGCCGCAGGCGCGAACTTGATGGCGTTGTCCAGCAGATTGGTCACGGCCTCGCGCAGCAGTACTGGAGAACCTTCGACAACGACCCCTTCGGGTGGCGCAACAAAGGACACGATCTGCCGCTTCTTGCGTGCCTGCGAAAGCAGGGAGCGTGCCGTGTCGTTGACCAACGTATCGAGCTGGATGGTTTCAGCAGGTTCACCTTCGGTGCTGGCATTGTTCACATGCGCCAGCGCCAGCAACTGGTTGACCAGCCGCGTCGATCGCTCAATGCCGCTTTGCATGGCCGCCAGCGCATCCCGCACGCGCGGCAGCTCGGGCTCGCGCAAAGCGTATTCCACCTGGGTGCGCAGCACGGCCAGTGGGGTGCGCAACTGGTGGGAGGCGTCTTCCAGAAACTGCGATTGCGAACGCGCCAGTTGCACCCACTGACCGAGATGGTGGTTGATGGCTTCGACCAGAGGGCCAATCTCTCGTGGCACACCCGTGGGATCGATCGGAGCCAGATCGTCACGCGCTCGCGAGAGCACCTCGGCACGCACGCGCAGCACCGGGCGCAAGGCCAGTGCGATGGAAACGGCCATCAACAGGGCGATCACGAACACCAGCAACAGATCGAGCAACACGTTCTGCCGCTGCAGGGCGAAGACAAAGCTGGCGCGTGCCTCGGTGGATTCCGCCACTTGAATGACGAGGTTCTGCGTCTGCGCACCGTAGAGCGGCTTGTCCAGACGTCGCATGTACGCGCCGATGCGCACGGGCTCTCCAAAATATTCCGAGTCATAGAACACGGGCTCGCCCAACTCCAGTTCCTTGGGCGGTGCGGGCAGATCGGCGTTGCCCAAGGTGACCAGACCGTCTTGCGTGCTGATGCGGTAGAACACCTTGCCGTCGGCGGTGAGCTGGAATGCCTCCAGCATTTCATAGGGCAGCTCCACGCCCAGACCACCGCTTTCGGTGGAGATCTTCGCGTTGATGCCTTTGATGGCGCCGGTGAGCGAGCGGTCATAGGCCGCATTGGCGGCAATGCGTAGTTCACGCCAACTCAGCCACAGCTCGCCGCACATCAGCAGCGCCATCGTGGGCAGCAAAAATGCCAGCAACGTCCATTTAATGGATTTCACAATGGTCCGTGCCCACTTCAAGGCAGTAGCCAAAGCCACGCATGGTCACGATGGTGACGCCGCTGCCGGACAGCTTTTTTCTCAGGCGATAGATGAGCACCTCGATGGCGTCGGTGCCCACGTCGTCGTCCGCAGTGAACACGCGGTCGAGCAGTTGCGTCTTGGAGATCGGCTCGCCACCGCGCACGATGAGGGCACTCAACAGCGCATGTTCGCGTGGAGTGACGGAAAAGGGCTTGTCCCCCAGCAGGAAGACCTTGCTGCTGGCATCAAACACCAAGGGCCCGCAGGTCATGCGCGTGTGCTCGCGCCCCCGGCTGCGGCGCACCAACGCAATGAGGCGTGCTTCCAGTTCCGCGAGGGCGAAGGGCTTGGCCAGAAAATCATCGGCCCCGGCGCGCAAGGTGGCGACGCGTTCATCCAGCGAATCACGCGCCGTGAGGATCAGCACCGGCACCCGGTTGTCCTTGGCACGCATGGCGTCCAGCACGCGATTGCCGCTCATGCCCGGCAGACCCAGATCGAGCACCACGGCATCGAATTCTTCATGGGCGAGCAGGTTCTCGGCCATGACGCCGTCATTGGCCCACTCCACCGAGAACTCGCTTTGCGCCAAGGCCTTGCAAAGCCAGTTGGCCAGTTCGGCCTCGTCTTCCACCAGAAGTATGCGCATGGGTAGTCTTGTGCGACACGCCGTCCGAACGCAAGCTCAACGGCGACGGGCAATGGTCAGTACGGTGAATGTATCGGGAACGAAAGTGTTGGCATAGAAAGGGGAAACACTGGTCGTCACCGGTTTGGCATAGTCGGCGCTGCCTTGTGCGGTGAACGAGTAGATCTTCTTGTTTCGTGAATCCATGGCCATGGTGCGCACATTGGCGCGGGTGCCCACGGCTTCGATGGGGCGGTAGGTGTTGGCGTCCACCTGCTCGAAGACGTTCAGCACGGCGTGAACGCTGTTGGAGAGAAACACACGCTTCAAGTCGCGGTCGTAGATCAGCCCGTCATTGCCGCCGCCGATCTCATGCGTGTAGATCACCTTGCCGTCTGCGGAATCCATCACGGCGAAGGTCGGCTTGGTCTGGCCGCGGCCCCGGCAGCCCAGAAACAGGCGGTTGGAGGGCACATCCATCACGAGGCTGTTGGTCTGCCCACAACCCGGCGTGGGCCAGGTGGCGGTGAGCTTCATGGTGCGCATGTCGATGCGGAACACCTGATCCACATCGCGTGCGGCCATGTAGAGAATGCCCTTGCCATCGGAGTCCGCATGTTCCGGTTTGGCCGATGGAACTGCGATCTTGCCGATGACATGGAGCGCAGGGGCCTGCAGCACGATCAGCTCCGCCTGCGCACTGTTCTTTTCCGGCTCCATGTTGACGATCAGCCGATGCGTGGCTGCGTCATAGTGGCTGTTGTCCAGACCCGCGCCCAGCTTGATGACCGGGCCGACGACTTCCAGCGTGGACAATCTGAACGGCGTGAGCGTGCCGTCCTGATTGTTGGAGACGCCCAGATCGAGATCTGGCATCAGCGTCGCTCCATTGGAGGAGCCGGACTGCGTTTGCGGCACCACGGACACCATCTTTTGGGTTTGCAGATCAAACACCTTCAGTCCCTCGCTGCGGTGCCCGATGAAGAGGTGCTGGCGACCTTCGTCCAAGGCGAGATAGTCCCAGCTTCCACCTTGGCCAGGCACCGGAGTCGCGCTCTCGATGTACCAGCCGTCGAAGGCACTGGCGTTCATGGACAGGGTGGCTCCCAGTGTCACTGCAGCGATGATGCGGGCTGCGTTTTTCATGGGTTGTCTCCAATGCTCGTTGCAATCGAGTCATCGTAGTCAGGCGAATCTGTTGAATAGCTGTCAAAACCCAATTGTCATCAGGTCCGGATCTGACAGGTCTTTTACAGCTTCGGCTCTCTACACTTTTTCTCAACCGGTGGATTGGTGCCGGAAAACAAATGCAGACAATTCAACGATGGAGACAAGCATGAGAAAAAAACAGCAATACCCGGCTCGTTCATGGCGCAAGGTGAGCGGTGCCGCAGCCTTGGCCGCCGTGACTGCTTCCTCGCTCTCTGCGCTGTCCGCCGACGCTGCCGACGCCGAAGGCCAGACCCTGGCTCAGACGCAGACCATTGCACAGGCGGGCAGCGACGCTGCGGTCAATCCGGACGGCAAGAGTGAACCCGGCAAGCCAGTGGAGCAGAAGCTGCCCAACGGCGAAGTCGTGATCGACGGTGCGGATGTTTCTCTGCCCATGACCAAGAACGTCATCTCCCGCGATGCGCTCGACAAGGCCAATCCGCAGGATGGCTATGAAGCGCTCAAGAGCGTGGCGGGGGTATCCAACGCCAGCGCCAAGGGTACGATCTCGGACAACCTGAACATCCGCGGCATCCAGCTCGATACCTATTCCAGCTACCGGCTCAACGGCGGCGTGGCACTGGTCAACATCATTGCCATTCCTTCGGAAAACAAGGAGCGCATCGAAGCCTTGAAGGGGGCCAATGCCTTGATGTACGGGCTGGCCAGTCCGGCGGGCATCGTCAACCTGGTGACCAAACAGGCGACGAACAAGGACGTGACCACATTGGGGATTTCAGCCAACTCCTTCGGCGGCTACGGTGCCAACGTCGACATCGGCCGACGCTTTGGTGAAAACAAACAGTTCGGCCTGCGTGCGAACCTGTCTGCCGCGCATCTGGAGAGCGGTGTGCGCGGGGGGGATGGAGAAGGCCAGTTTGGCAGCATTGCGGCTGACTGGGTGGTGACCGACCAACTCAAGATCAAACTGGACTATGAGCGCTACCGCCGTGACGTGATCGAGCAGTCGCAGATCCAGCAGCTCAAGCCCGTCAATGGCGTGATCGCGATTCCGCATGTGCCCGATCCACGGCAACTGCTGTCCGGCTCCTGGGCCAAATACAAACCGACGATCGAGAACACGCAGCTGCGTGTGGACTATGCGTTCAACAGTGACTGGGGTGTGCTGGCAGAGGCCGGGCGCTCGGTGGGCGAGCGCTCGCGCTTCATCAGCCGAATCAACGGCTACGACGTGAATACCGGTGAAGGCGTGAACAACGTCACCTTTGTGCGAAACCAGAAATACACCAACTCCTATGCCAAGACGGAGTTGCTGGGAAAGTTTGCGACGGGCCGTCTTGACCATGCGTTGACGCTGGGTGTGATGTACGCGGAACGCGAGGCCAACACCCCCAGCGTCACCACGGTCAAGGTTCCGCAGAACATCTATACGCCGCGCTCCCTGAACGAGCCCACCGCACCGAACACGCCCATCACATATTCGCCTCAAGTGGCCAAGAACGTCGGCATCTATTTCTACGACACGGTCTCGATCGGCCAGCAGTGGAAAGTGCTTTTCGGTGTGCGCCACACCGGCTACGACGCCAGCAACACGACCAACGGTGTGGCCAAGGAAACCAGCACCAGCAAGATTTCCCCGGCGTTGGGGGTGATCTACCAGATCACGCCCGCCACTTCGCTGTATGCGAGCTACATGAAGGGGCTGGAGGAAACCGGCACCGCGCCTGTGGGCACGATCAACCAGCTCACGTTTCTGCCGCCCGCCGAGGCCACGCAGAAAGAAATCGGTCTGCGTTCCATGCTGGCGCCGGGCTGGTTCCTCACCACGGCGGTCTTTGACATCGTGCGCGCCAATGCCGTCATCAACCCCACGGCCAATGTCTATCAGATCGATGGAACCACGCACTACCAAGGCCTGGAAGCCACACTGAACGCGGACATCAACAAGCAGTGGACCGTGAATGTAGGTGGTCAGTTGATGAAGGCAGAGCAGAACTCCCAACTCGACAAGACCATTCAAGGCCTCACTCCCGAGAACACGCCCAAGCTGTCGGGCAACATTTCAGCGGTCTACCGCCCCTCGGCCGTGCCGGGCCTGTCGCTCACGGCGGGCGCATCCTACAACGCCAAGCGCTACATCAATCCGCAGAATCAGGGCGTGATTCCCGCCGTCACGGTGTATTCCGCTGGCGTGGGTTATTCCACCAAAGTCTTCAGCCGCAAGACCACCTTCCAGGTGAACGTCGACAACCTCACCAACAAGCGTTACTGGAACTCCGCCAGTGGCGGTGCCTACGGCATCGGCATGGCGCGCGGCGTCAAGGCCAGCGCCAAGATGGAATTCTGAGCCAGAACGCTCGCAAGGAGGAATCATGCAGAACTTCATTCTTCGCAGCCTTGGTCGTGGGTTGCTGGCGGTTTCGTGTCTCTTGAGTTTGGGATTGGGCTTGGGCTTGGGCTCGGTCACGCACGCCCAGACCCCCGAAAACACTTTGCGCTCCACCGGACCCGTCACCTTGGTGATGTCGTACTACGTCTCGCCAGCCAACCGCCTCGCATGGCGCGAGGAAATGCAAAGCAACGGTCTGCGCCAGTTGCAGGCCTGGAAGGAGCGGGGCGTCTTCAAGAACTACCGCGTGCTGGTGAGCCGCCATGTGGATTCCGGCGGGTGGGACACCATGACCATCCTCACCTTCGGCAAGGCCACCGATGCCGCGCAGTGGAAGAAAGTGGAGCAGACCGCACCCGCCGGGCTGAGCGCCAAAGCGTTGGGTCTGGCGGAACGCATCGAGACCACCCCCGTGGATCTGGTGCGCTCCAACAACTCCACGGATGACGCAAGCAACTCCGTTTACCTCGCCATTGGCTACCCGTCGATGGGCGACACGCAGGACTATCTGCGCCATGTCGACGGTTATGTCGTACCTCAGCTCGACGGGCTGGTCAGCGCCCAGACACTTCGCAAGTACCGTCTCTACGAGAGCCGTTATGCGCAAGGTGCGGGCAGGCCTTGGGCGACGATGGCATTGCTGCAATACAAGGGCGATGAAGGCCTGGCCAGCAGTGATGCGGCCACAGCCACCGTGCGCGCGCGCTTGCAGGAACAACCAGCCTGGAAGACGTTGGCCGAAGAGGTCCGCAAAACCGGCAAGGACACTCCCGTGCAATTCGTGTTGGCCGACCAGATTGCGCTGCCCTGAAACGCCACCGCCATAACCCATTGATTGGAGACACCAGATCATGAAAAAAACACTCGCCCTTGCCGCTGCCGTCCTGCTGCTCAACGCCTGCGGCAGCGTCAGCCAGAATCAGACGATGAGCCACGAACAAGTGGTTGCCGCCGCCCAGCGCGAAGGCAAGGTCATCGTCTACAGCGTGCTCAGCAACAAGGCGGCTTTGCCGCTGGTGCAGGATTTCAACCGGCTCTATCCGGGCATCAAGGTGGAGTACGACGGCGAGGGCGGATCCAACGAAACCAACGACCGCTACAAATCCGAAGTGGCCGCAGGCAAGGAATCCGCCGACGTGATGTGGAGTTCGTCGATGGACCTGCAGATGAAACTGGTGGCGGACGGCTATGCCTTGCCTTATCGATCGCCCGAAGCGGGCAAACTGCCCACATGGGCCGTATACAAGGACCTGGCCTATGGAACCACGTTCGAGCCGGTGGTCATCGTCTACAACAAGGCCAAGGTGAGCTCCGATGAGGTGCCGCAGGATCGCGCAGCACTTGCCAAGCTGCTGACCGCCCAGCCCGACAAATATCGCGGCAAGGTCGCCACCTTCGATATTGAAAAAAGTGGCGTGGGCTTCATGTTCGCGGTGCAGGACAGCAAGCATGACCCCAACGCCAACCGCCTGCTGGCAGCGTTCGGGTCCAACGATCTGCGCACATCGCCGGGAACGGGTGCGGTGATCACCAAAGTGAACTCGGGCGAATACCTGCTCGGCTACAACATCATGGGCGCGTACGCACTGTCGCGCTCCAAGAAGGACTTGCCCGGCATGGGCGTGGTGATTCCCAAGGACTACACCGTCGTGCTCTCGCGCGTGATGTTCATCAGCAAGCACGCCAAGCACCCCAACGCCGCCAAGCTCTGGAATGACTACGTGCTCTCCGCTCGCGGACAGAAGGTGATCGGAGACTCATTGGAATTGTTCGCCATTCGCGAAGACGTGGATGCCGAATTCACCGCTGGCAAACTGGCCAAGGAACTGGGCAACCGTTCGCGCCCCATCGCCGTGAATCTGGAGATCACGGAATACCTGGATCCAGCCAAAGCCAAGGCCTTCACGGCGCAGTGGAAAGCAGCGCTGGGTGCCGCGCGATAGATCACGCGTTGTCGTATCGAGGACAGGATTCGCAGGATCGAATGAGAGGGGATAGTTTGCTGGCCGGGATGCAGATCGAAGGCGCTGTTCGTAGCGCCTTCGCGCACGTACTATCATTGTCCGAATCACATTCTTCGAACGGCAAATTCGTGGGCTTGCCGTCTGTATCCAGTCAACCAACAATGAACCAGATGCTCCGCAACCGAGTCGATCCGTGGGGTCAATTGCACGCGGTTTCAGATCGCGGCACGTTGATGGGCAACCGGGGGGTTCTGCACAACGCAGAAAATCACATCATTCGGCCCTGGGCTCACAAGTCCTGGGTCACCTGCCTTCTTTCCTACAAAGACATCAAGCGCCCAAAGCCTTTTTCTGCAGGCAACTACTCGGAGCTTTTCTTTCTCGATGAGGCAACGGCGTTTTCTGCTGGCCATCGGCCATGCAACTATTGCCAGCGAGAACGGAGCCAGTTGTTCAAGGCCGCCTGGCTGCAGGCCAATGCGCCGTCTTCAAGGCCATCGGATTTCAGCCTGTCGGAGATCGACGCCCAACTGCACAAGGAACGAGCCGTGCGCGGCGGGGCAAAGGTGGCTTATCAAGAATCGGTTGCCATGCTCCCACTGGGTGCCATGTTCGCTCATGCAGGCACAACCTATCTGGTGGGTACCAATGGCCATTCCCCTTGGTCCTTTGGCGGCTATGGTCCCGCCATCGAGATGGACCCCGCTACACAGGTTTCCGTGCTGACCCCGAAGTCCATCGTGTCAGCCTTTGCGCGCGGTTTCCAACCGCATGTGCATCCAAGCGCCAAGGGCTAGCTCGACCACTCTGGTTGAACGATCCGAGGCAGGTGTCGATTCCCGTTGAATCTGCCCAACGCAACTGAAGAAAATCAATCAGTTGGCTCGGCGTGCACCACCAGATATGGGATCCGTTTATCACTTAACTTGGGATTTTCGGCATTTTTTCTCATTGAAGTTGGGATTTTCCGCATTGCATCGGTCTCCCAAGATCCTCGGTACGAGCGCCGTGCCAGCGCAGGTCTTGATAGGGGTGATCTGCTGGAAGAAACTCGAGTTTCGAGACTGTTGAAGTTTTTTCAGCAGGGATCACGCCGGTCATTCGAAAGGGGGATTGGCGTTTTCTTTTCCCCAAGCAACCTGTTTTGGTGCTTGGGAGGCGCAGGGTCTCAACGCAATCCGCGACAGTCTTCCCGCGTTCCTATCCGCCAGCCCGAGAACAACAGATGGATGGATGCGGCAGTCAAAAGTCGACCCTGAGGAGACCGTCCACGTCAAAGACAACGGACATCAACCGCAGCACTTGCGCCGTCCATTGCATTGGCAATAGGCTTCAAATCTGATAACCATCCAGTCGCGAGTTTGAGTATCCCGCTGGCTAGAAACAGTACAACAGCAGGTATCAAATTTGACGACGCAGGCTGGGCCAGATTCGTGGGTGCACTGGAGGCAGCGAGTGCGCTTGGACATCGGGCTAAACTCCAACCTCGATACTGTCTCGAACGGCACCATCACAAGGATGTAGACATGGACTCCTCGTTGGCAAATCGGATCGCGAAGATCCGCTCTGAACTTGACCGGCTAAAGGCGGCGGACCTGAAGACCACCATCATCAACGTCGGAGACCGCGAACTGGTCGGTTACGAGTGCAGCATCCATGGTGCAGCAGTGCATCGTTACGCGCTAGGCGCGCCAGTGAATCCCGACGAGCTCGCTGCATTCGAGCGTCGGCTCGGCACCCGTCTGCCATCGGAATACCGCGAATGGCAGACTTTGGTGAGCGACGGCGGCGCTGGTCCCATGCTCGGCTTGTTTCCTCTGGCCGAGGAGGCTGAAAACGCTGAGATCGACTACGCGGCCGATTTCCCGTTCACTGCCGAGAAACCCTGCGCTGCTGTCCCCGAGGGAGCGGACGAAGAGTGGCTGCAGAACACCGCTCGGATCTACCGTGGCATGACGTTCATTGCAAACGAAGGGGATGGCATGTACAACCTCCTGATTCTTCGAGGTGCCGCCTCGGGACAGGTCTGGTGGTACAGCCACGAGCACGCCTGCACAGCGCCGATCCTTCACCCCGAAACCCGCAAGCCGTTGAGTTTTCTGGACTGGTTCGAACTATGGCTGACACGAGCACTCGATCCGGACAGCGACGAGGTGGGAAGCTTCGGAGATTTTGTCTGACCGTCTAGTTCCGAGAGACTGGTTCTGGCCGACTTCGGGGGCAGACCGCGACCCATTGCAGCCATTGACAACCCGTCAAAGTAGTCTTTCAGCCTGCACCTTTCACCAAGGCACTCGCTCTCGAGTGCCATCCAAGCCTTTGTTTCGATTTGGTCACAGCATCATTGAGACAATCTGAACACAGCTCAGCGGCATAAACCAGATCTCAACGCCTGCTCTTGCGCTTCCACCCGAACCAGGCCAGTCCCAGCGCCAGCATCGCAATGCTCGCCGGTGAGAGTGTCGGAACCGCTGTCGTGCCCGATGTATCCGCCGGGTTGGTCGCCACGGCCACTTGCCCGGGATCCACAATGCGTCCGTTCACCTGACCATCGTCATCGCCTGGGCCGCCGTCACGCAGAGAGAGCGTGACGGTGGTCGAGCCAGCCTGTGTGACCGCATTCGCATACGGCGCCCACACATCGTGGGAAAGTTTCCAGTAGCGTCCGCCTTGTGGCAGCGGGCTGGGCAGCGTGAGCGTCACTTGCACATCGCTGGCATCGCAACCGTTCAACGCAAAGTCCAGCAGACCATTCGGGAAGTTCAAGTGGCTTGGCGGTGCCGTGCTGGCGCTGGACACGGACAGCACCGTGATGTGCTCAAACACACAGGTATTGCCACCGCCTGAGACGGTCACTCCAACCGCTGCGCCTGCGTTGCCACCCGCTCCCGCAGGCACGGTGCCGGTGAACGCCTGCGGATTGACCAGCGGCGTCGCAGGGTTCGATGTTGCAGGTGGATTGCCACCGCTCGAGCTGCTGCCCGCCCCGTTCATCGCCTCAACCGCAAACGTATAGGTCTGCCCATTGGTCAGACCCGTCATGGTGCATGTTGTGGCCGTGGCGGGTGTTGGCGTGCAGGTCTGCCCTCCCGGCTGAGCCGTCACCAGATAGCTGGTGATACCACCGCCTGTGTTCGCGGGGGCCGTCCATGTCACCGTCACTTGCCCTGGGCCAGCCGGTGTCGCCTGCACGTTCGTTGGAGCGCCTGGTGTCACGCCGGTGATGCTGAGCGCGCGCGTGACTTGCACAGCCGCATCCCAATTGCTGTCACCCGCCTGATCGGCCGCAAGGTTGCAGGTACCGGCAGCCACCATCGTGACGGTCGTGCTCGCAACCGTGCAGACACTGCCCGTGAGGCTGCTATAGGTGATCGGTAGATTGGAGCTGGCGGTGGCAAGCGGGTTGATCGCAAACGTGCCATTGGCCACGAACGTCTGATTCGCTTGTGCGGGGAAGGTAATCGTGTTCGTTCGCTGACCAACTTGCACATTCTGGAGGACCTGCGTGGCAGCGACCCAGTTCCCATTGCCAGCCTGATCGGCGGCAATCGTGCAAGTGCCCGCAGCCACCATGATCACCGTAGTGCCCGCAACCGTGCAGATACTCGCTGTGGTGCTGGTGTAGGTGACCGTCAGGCCAGATGTGGCGGTAGCCAGCGGATTGATCGCAAACGATCCGTTGGCCGCGAAGGTTTGAGCAGCCTGCGCCGGGAAGGTGATCGTGTTCGCCCCTTTGGCAATGGTCACGTTCTGTGGGACAGGAGTGGCGGGCCCCCAAGTGGCATCACCCGCCTGATTCGCCGTGATCGTGCAGGTGCCTGCGGAGATCATCTGCACGTTGGTGCCAGAGACCGAGCAAACGGTAGGCGTTGAGCTGCCATAGGTCACAGCCAGGCCTGAAGAAGCCGTGGCGACTGGGTTAACCGTAAAAGAGCCGCCAGTGAAATAAGTCTGGCCGCCTTGCGCCGGGAAAGTGATGGTGTTGGTTCCCGCCGTAATGCTGATGCTTTGCGTGGTCTGCGGGGCGGCACTCCAGTTGTTGTCAGCCGCCTGATTGGCCGCGATGGTGCAAGTGCCGACCGCCTGTTTGGTGACCAGAGTGCCTGAGATGGTGCACACCGAAGGCGTGGTGCTGCTGTAGGTCACCGGCTGGCTGGACTCACCTGTGGCCACTGGGCTCAGGGCAAAGCTGCCGCTCTGCGTATAAGGCTGGCTCCCTTGCGGCGGGAAAGTGATGGTGTTGTTGCCTCTCTGGATGATCACTGTTTGAGTGACTTGGGAGGCAGCGACATAAGCCACGTTACCACCCTGATTGGCTGCGACGATGCATGCGCCCGCACTCACCATGTTCATGGAAGTGCCTGAGACGCCGCAAATGGTAGGGCTGCTGCTGCTGTAGGTCACGCCCAATCCGGAGGAAGCAGATGCCAGCGGGTTGATGGAGTAGGTGCCGTTGACCGAGTAGTTCGGCGAGCCTTGGGCTGGGAAGGTGATGGCTTGCGTGTTCTGCGGGACCACTGCATTGCTGACGACAGAGGTTGTACTGGCACCATCTGCATTCGTGGCGGTCACCATGAAGCTGTGGCTGGTGCCGAAATTCAATCCTGAGACCGTGCAGGAGTTGGTGCCAACCGCTGCCGTACATCCACCACTCGGGTTTCCGTTGACGATAAAGCCTGTCAGTGCGCTGGTGCCACCGGAGGTCGGCGGTGTCCAGCTCACGCTGACTTGGCCCGAGCCAGCCATGCCTGCAACCGCTTGGACATTGGTTGGCATATCGGGGGCAATGACTTGACGGGTGATGTTCACCGTATAAGTCGTGGTCGTGGTTTCGTCGCCTGAGACGAGCTGCACCAAGATGGAATTGACACCGGGATTGAGCGCCACCGGAACGCCGACGCCGCTGGTGGCGGCGTTGCCATTGACGGTCAAGACCGAGTCATTGATCCAGGCTGTAGGAGTGACTGTGGCGCTAGCGCTTTGAACCGTGGCAGAGTAAGTAAGGGCGGTGGCAGAAAAGCTGGGGGAGAGGGTCGCTGCGCCGCTACCAATGGACACTGTCAAATTCGACAACTGTGAATTGCTGGACACAGCACCGTTGGTGCTTTTGAAGACGCCGCTGCCATTGGTACCCGCATACAGCTTGCCGGAGTCGATGGCTAGGCTGAGCACTTGGCCATTCGTCAGCCCGGTGTTGGCAGCAGTCCATTGAGTGCCGCCATTGGTGCTTTTGAAGACGCTTCCGCCATTGGTACCAGCATACAGCGTGCCGGAATCGATTGCTAGAGTGTAGACGTAGCTACTCGTCAGTCCGGTATTGACAGCGTTCCATTGAGCGCCGCCATTGGTGCTTTTGAAGACGCCGCCACTGGTACCCGCATATAGCGTTCCGGAACCGATGGCTAAGCTGAACACTTGGCTATTCGTTAGCCCGGTGTTGACAGCGTTCCATTGAGTGCCGCCATTGGTGCTTTTGAAGACGCCCCCGCCGGTCCCCGCATACAACGTGCCGGAATCGATGGTCAGGGCGCGCACATACCTACTCGTCAGCCCGGTGTTGACAGCGTTCCATTGAGTGCCGCCATTGACGCTTTTGAAGACGCCGCCGCCATCGGTACCCGCATAGAGCGTGCCGGAATCGATGGCCAGGGTGTAGACGTATCTACTCGTCAGCCCGGTATTGACAGCGCTCCATTGAGCACCGCCATTGGTGCTTTTGAAGACGCCGCCGCCATCAGTTCCCACATACAGCGTGCTGGGAGTGGTGCTGGAGTCGACAGCGAACGCAGTGAATGTTCCTCCCGGTGGCCCATTGGTCTGCGTCCACGCATCGAGAGCCCAAGCTGTCGAAGTCGCGGCAGCGCAGCCCCAAACCAAACAAAACTCCATCACCCACCGCAGCCACGCCAGAAAAAGCAGCCGCCCTCTCCAAAACCTTACAACATCAACAGTGACAGCATTCGTATTCATATTGGTTTCATCCGCAAAAGTAGGTCATGGGCCGCTTAAGCCACGAAAAACATGGGTACAAGAAATGAATCCGTCCTCCATACCGAACATGCGGTTTGAGGGAAACTGAATACGATTGGCTTGAGAAGGGGTGGAGCGTGGCTTCGCGCGCGTGAGGCTGAGATTTGTCTACATAGCCTAGGGTCGTCCACACCTCCATAGCAATGCGAATGCCAGCAAGTCGGCCGAGTGTTGAAATGCCTTCATGGGGTAATTTCCTTGCTGACGAGCGTTATTCCATCACCGGATCAGGCGCGGCCATTTCGGCGCAACGCCACCACAGCGGCGAGCAAGCCGCCCAGCAACAGAAGCGCCCATTCGCTCAACGTCGGCACGGGAGTTGTGGACGCAACACTGGCCGTGTCGCAGGCGCGCCACCAGGGCGTGCTGCCGGTTGCGGTGTTCCAGGCAGGGCTGTCGGCGTACGGCTTGCTCAGCGGGTTGGTGCACAGGCTGGATTCGTTGGCGACCAGCGTGGCCGGGGCGGTGGGAGGGCTGCCTGTCAACCGGTTGTTTCCCACCATGAAGGACGTGAGTTTCAGGCCCGTGAGGTCGGGGATGGTGCCCGAAAGCTGATTGTTTTGCGCGAGGAAAATCGTCAGGTTTGTCAACCCGGACAGCGAGGGCAGCGAGCCGGTGAGGCCGTTGAAGTTGACGCGGAAGGTTTCGAGGTTGGTCAGCGCGGAGAGCGAAGGAATCGTGCCAGTCAGGCCAGGGCCATTGCCAGCAACCGAGAAGTTGCGCAGCGAGGTCAAGCTGGCCAGATCGGGGGGAAGGCTAGTGAGCGTGCTGCTGCCATCGCCGTTGGTACTGAAGGCGATGAAGCCCCGCAGTTCAGTCAGCCCCGCCAACGCGGGCAAGGGACCGCTGAGTTTGTTGTCTGGGAGGCGGATGGCGACGATATGGTCATTGGTTCCATCGTTAGCACCACAGGTGATGCCAAACCAGGCGCCGGGGCCATTTCCGGTGCATACCGTGGAACCAGGGGTTTCCCAGCCCGTCTTGGCAACCCAGTTTGCACCGTTGGTGCTGGTGTAGAGCGCCTGGAGCACGGCACGTTCGGACGCGGGGATGTCCGCAAAGGCGGGCGAAAGACTCGTACTCAGCAGCACAGCAGCAGCGGCCTGCCATTTGGAAAACCAAGACATGAAAGATCCTTTTAGTGAAATCACGAATGCAATTGAGGCGTGAACCAGCCAACGATTTGTCGGCGGGCTGCGCAACGACTTGCGGCATCCATGACACTAAATGAAACATTTTTCACGCACATCACCCAGTTGGGTGAGGCTGGCCCTTCCACTGGCAGAAGTTCTGCACGGAAGAACCGCTTGGCCTCCATGGATTGCTTTCAGCGCTTTTGTCGGAGCGCTGGATCCACTTGTACTTAAACCAAAGACATTCAGGAGGCATCGTCGCCCAACACCAGCCCCATCCGACTGGCCGCGACGATGGCCTGCGTGCGGGTAGTGACATCCAGCACGCGCAGCACAGCGCTCACATGGGTCTTGGCGGTGTTGTGGGTCAGCCCCAGCTCCTGCGCGATCAGCTTCATCGGCTTGCCCTCCAGGATCAATCGCAGTACCTGCGTTTGGCGAGGGGTGAGTCCCAGCTCGACGGGGCTTGTGCGCGGCTGCACCGGTATCGCCAGCGCCATGCCAGCGAGGCTGAGCGGCGGCACGTAGATGCCGTGTGCCAGCACGGTGCGTAGCGCCTCGAACATCTGTTGTGACGAGGCTGATTTAGGGATGAATCCCATTGCGCCCAACTGGATGGAACGCACGATGGTGACCTGATCTTCCAGCGACGACATCATCACCAGTGGTACACCGGGATGCCGCTCGCGTACCTCCTCCAGCGCCTGTAGGCCATGCGTTCCGGGCAGGATGACATCGAGAAGGATCAACTCGATGCCCGCACCGCTGTCGAGGGCGGCCAGCGCCTCCCGGACATTGGACGCGTGCCAGATCTGCACCGCTGGATCCAGCTCCTTGAGCAGCAGCGCGACGCCATCGCGGAACAGCGGGTGATCATCTACCAACAGAATCTTCATGGTCCGAGTCTGCACCGTTTTGAATCATCCCGCCTCCCCCGCTTGGGTGAGCTTCCAGCGCGGCCGCGATCGCTGTCAGCAGCCGTCCGGCGCCGACAGGCTTGTGCAGCAGTGGCAAGCCTGCGAGGGCCACGCGCCGCAGATCGGAGGCAGCTGTGTCGCCGGTGATGATGATCGCGGGCACTGCTTGGCCAATATGCGCACGAATCTTCTCAATCGCGCTCAGGCCATCATCGCCTTGTCGCAACCGGTAGTCGCACAGGATCAAGTCGGGATCGCGTAGATGTTCATCGAGCAAGGCCAAGCATTGCCCGGCCGATGCAGCGGTGAGTACATGCGCGCCCCAACTGTGGCACAGCGCCTGCATCGCGTGGCACGTATCGGCCTCGTCGTCGATCACCGCAATGAACGCACCTGCGATGCGCCCTGAGCCCGTCAAAGTTTGGGGCCGAGGCGCCACCACCGGCGGCGCCTCGGCCACTGGCAGGAGGATTGAAAAAAAGGTGCCCCGGCCGGGCGCGGAGCGCAGCGTGTAGGGATGCCCCAGCAACTCCAGCGTTCGCTTCACGATGGCCAGACCCAGCCCGAGCCCCTTGTTGCGATCGCGCTCCGGGTTGTCGATCTGAAAGAATTCCTCAAAGACATGCGGTAGCTGGGCGGGCGGGATTCCGACGCCTGTATCCCAGACCTGTAGCTCGACCGCGCCCGGGCGTCGACGGCAGCCGACGAGCACCTTGCCGTGCTCTGTATAGCGGATCGCATTCGCCACCAAGTTGCTGAGCACCCGTTCCAGCAGCATGGCGTCGGTGCGCACCGCGCAGCGCGATGGCACCACCCGCAGCCGCAGTTGCTTGCGCACGGCTTGCGGACCGTGGTTGGCAGCAACCCGGTATAGCAACTCTGCCAGCGCATGATCGTTCAGCACCGGGCGGGACATGCCCGCATCCAGTTTGGAGATATCGAGCAGGCCGACGAACAGCGCCTCCATTGCAGCGACCGATACCTGGATATGGTCCACCAACGTACCGACTTCGGCGGTGACCGCTTGCCTGCGCAGCACCCCTACCAGCAGGCTGATGGTGTGCAGCGGCTGCCGCAGGTCGTGGCTGGCCGAGGCCAGAAAGCGCGTCTTGGCATGGCTCGCTTGCTCAGCTTCTTCGCGTTTGGCCACCAACTCGTGGGTGCGCTCGGCGACGCGAGTTTCGAGCAACTGATACGAGTCTCCGAGTCGCTCAGCCATTTGGTTGAAACGAGTCGCGAGTTGGCCCAACTCGTCGCGGCGCGCAAGCGCGATGCGATGGTCTAGATGGCCTTCGCCGATACGGTCGGCGCCCTCGGCAAGTCGCTGGATCGGCCGCACCACCCGGCGCGCCAGCACGATACCGACGGCCGAGCCCGCCACGACGGCGAGTACGAGAATCATCAGCGTGGCGGCCAGCGCACGGCGCACCGGCGCATAGGCCTCGTCACGTGGCTGCTCAGTGATCAATTGCCAGCCGGGAACGCTCAGCGCTGCAGCACGAGCGACCATTGCACGGCCTGTGGGCATCTTGAACTCGATCAGCTTGCCGCCAGTGCCATCGCCGAGCACCACACGCGCCGGAGAGTGGGCGGTCACATCTGGACGGGCCAACACTTGGAAAAAGTCGGGATGCGCCAGCAAGCGCCCTTCACCATCGACGACATAAGCAACCCCCTCGCGGCCAAAGCGCGCTTCGCCGATGATCTGACGCAGTTGCGCCAGGTCCAGCTCTCCCACGAGCACCCCGCTCTCAGGACGCTTGCCGCGCAACGCCATCACCACGCGCGGCTGATTGACGATGAAGGTGGCTGGGCCGAACCACGGCGCTGCGGCGCGAGCCTGCACAAACTCGGGCGACTGGCTGCGGTCTTCATTCAGGCCGATGCGGTCTGGCGCCATGCGCGAGATGCGCACGCGCTCGCGGCCATTTCCGTCAATCCAGTACAGCGACTCGATCGCCTGCGATTGCTTCATCAGGCGGTACAGCTCGACTTGGATATCGGCGTCCGCATCTTCAATATGGCCCGAATCCAGCAGCGACAGACTGGAGCGCAGCAAGGCCCCGGCCTCGCCGAAGAAGCGCTCGATCCGGGCCGAGGCCTTTGTGGCTTCAAGGGCCTGCAGCGCCTGCACAGCCACACGTGTCTCGCGCTGGATCAGCCATAACTGCGCGCAGCCGCTGGCCAGAAGGACTAACGTCACCAACCCGGCAATCCACAGGGCGTAGCTGCGCCACAGGCGATGGCCGGACCAACGCATCAGTGCGCTCTCCCGTTGATTCCGCCGGACGCACTCGCGGCCTGAGGCCGGATCAAACGGTCAGCGCGCGCGATGAGTGCGGTGGGCAGTTGCACTCGCATGCGCTCGGCTGTGTCGAGGTTGATGCTCAGCCCCGCTTCATACAGCTCCTGCACCGGCAACTCGGCAACGGAGCGGCCACGCAGCACCTGGTCAACATAGTGCGCCGCGCGGCCACAAAAATCGGCGCGTCCAACGACGCCGTAGCTGAGCAGACCGCTGGCCCGGTTGCTGAACCAGGCATGGTGCGAGATCGCAGGCAGGCGCAGCCGCAGCGACTGCCTCGCATGCTCAGTCAGCAGCGCCGGGGAATCGGGCCGGATCATCACTGCATCGACCTTGAGCCGGGCCAGCTCCTCCCAAGCACGGGCAATGTCTGCCTCGCCAGAAAAATGCACCCGAAACAATTCGGCACCAGCGCGCCGAACTATGTCGACGACAGGACCAAGCCCACTCCCATCCTTTTGCACGTGCAGCGGGTTGGCGTGGTTCTCGATCATGCCAATGCGGCGCGCGCCTGGGAAAGCCTGCAACAGCACTTCCATCGGTTTGATACCGTGCTGGCCAGTCAGGCTCAATACCACTCCTGTCACGTTAGCCAACGGACGCGCTTGCGCATCAACGACCCTGCCCAGGTTGCCCGAGCCGATGGCAATGATGGGCAACTCCTTTGTGGCCTGCATCAGGGCTTCAGTCGGCGCAACCGTGGTGCTCAGCAGCACATCTGGGCGGCGCGCCACCAGTGCCTGCGCCAGCGGTGCAAGCCGGGCCGGATCGTGGTCCGCGTCGTGCCATTCGAGCGTCAATTGCTTGTCAAACGACCAACCGGTTTCTTCCAGTGCCGTGCGCAGCTCGGCCATGCAAAGCCGCTCCGGCTCACTCGGCCCTCCGCCCAGATAGGCGATGACGCGGGGACCAGCCTTGGTCTGCGCCATGAGGGGTTGGCTGCCGATTTGCAGGACAGCAATCGCCCAAACGGCGACGCAGGATGAAAGGAGGCGTGGCGGGATATATGGCATGGAGACGCGGGCGGTATAGCGGAGCCGGGCGTGGCGTAGCCATTATGCGATGAGGTTTTCGGCAGGCAATAGGCATGCACGGGCCGCTGTTGCATTGCAGGGACTGCCCATAAACGTAAGTGCCAATGCGTACTTTCTTGATGGACCTACATACCAAGATGATCAAGATGTTTGAAACGAGGAGCCCGCGGCACATCTACAGACGACATTAAGTGCCAGGTCCCAGATGATTGGATCGTAAAAATCAAGCGCCCTCTACTGTTCAGCCGTGACGTGATTGCGGCCGACACTTGTCCTGCACAAAGTGTTGAGCGACCGAAGTAGCCAAGTGACTGCTTTAGAGATGAGGAGCGAAGGACAGCTCATGGCCGGGAGCGCCAGTTCGCAGACCCACCGGAAAGCGGCGACGGATCGAAAAGGGAATCCAAAAGCCCGTCCGATCTCAGTTTTCGGCCTGCTGAACCTGAACGCCCCAGCGGCTTGGTCAAATTGCCGCCTGCTTTCCATACTCGGTAGGACTCAGGCGAAGCCCGTTGACCCAACTGCCAGAGATGCGCGAGTGCGGCTCGGAAGCAAGAAGCCATCAGAGTTCAAACTTTGCACCGTGACCCAAGGCTGCGCAGTATATCGCTACGCCCACTTGAGCTCCAACTTGCGGGGCAGAAGGCGTGGGGGGGGGGGTGGATGGACATCTCTCCCGTCTCGGCTTGAGCAGGCGAGACGTCCATCCAGACTTCAGAATCGGTAGCTCAACCCCGCATGGATGCTGCGCCCGTTGCCCGACAGAAAGGTTGGCATGGCCGATGTGCCTGTGCTGCGGATGACGAAGGCGCTGGCATAGGTGCGGTCTGTGAGGTTGTCCACGGACAGGTAGGCGTGCCAGTTTCTGTGTGGTTGGTACGTCACGCGCAGGCCCAGCAGGGCGTAGCCGTCCTGCTCTGTGCCATCCACGTTGGCGTGGTTGGTCTGGGTTTTGGTGGGCTGCCAGCGCAGTGTGGGGCCTGCGCTCCAAGCACCTTGGTGGTAGCTGATTTCGGCTCCGAGAAGGTGTCTTGGAACACCTGCAATGGTGTTGCCGGAGAACTCGCCATTGCGGAAACGGAAGTCGTTGAACGTGTATGCGCCCTGGTAGCGGATGGAGCCGTTGCCGACGGCCCATTGGCCTTTCACGCCTGCTTCGATGCCTTGATGGACGGTGCGCCCGCTGTAGTTGAAGGTGCCTGCCGATGT
The DNA here is from genome assembly GCF_011305535.1 of Diaphorobacter sp. HDW4B. Classification (GTDB taxonomy): domain Bacteria; phylum Pseudomonadota; class Gammaproteobacteria; order Burkholderiales; family Burkholderiaceae_C; genus Diaphorobacter_A. The sequence goes on along the minus strand of NZ_CP049906.1, from coordinate 734,133 downwards.
GCCGTTGGCGTTGGTGACGGCCATGAGTTCGTCGTCCACGTGGCTGCGGTAGACGCTCATTGACCACTCGCCAGCGTTGCGCCCATCGCCGAACTGACTGCGTGTGCCCAGCTCCAGTGTCCAGGCGCGCTGCAGCTTCAGGCGATTCATGCCGGTGTTGAAAGTGGCCGTGTTCATGGGGTTGCTGACGTCGCCGGAGATGATCTCCCAGTATGTCGGTGCTTCGCTGCTGCGGCTCAGATTGGCGAACACGCGCGTGGCGTCGCTGGCTTGCCAGATGGCACCGACGCGTGGCGTGACGGAATTCCATTGTTGGTTGAGCTGGGTGCCGACAGTCTGCTGTGAGGCATCACGGATGGCCTGTACATAGCGCAGATCACCAATGAGCTTCCAGTCTGGCGCAATGCTCCAGCTCAGACCGGCGTTGGCGCTTCGGTTCTCGGCTTGCAGCTTGTACTGGGCGGACGCGGGCAGGCGTTCGCCGGTGGTGCCGTTGACGACGCGCAGATCCCGATCCATGTCCGTGCGGGCCCAGTGCAGGCCGAAACGGTATTCCAGATTGCCGCTGCGTCCGTGGCTTGTCCATTGCGCGCCGAAGGTGTGTCCGTCGGTGGGGCTGGAGATCGTCGGCGATGTGAAGGTGTCATCCACGGATTGCCAATACACACCGAAGCTGTGGCGCAGGGCATCCGTGCCCCACGTGGTGCGGTTGGCCAGACGCAGTTGCTGGGTCTGCCGATTGGGATCGCGGATGTAGATGTTGTTGGATTTGTCGGCGGCTTCGCTGTAGTCGCCCAACACGCTTCGCGGGTCGCTTCGCAGTCGCGACCCTGGAATGACGTTGGGAATCTCGAACTCCAGGTCGGTGTACGAGAGGTAGGTGCGGTTTTCCAGACCGCCCGAGCGCCAGCCCGCATTGGCATGCAGGCTGCTGCGGCTGGATGCGGAATGGTGACGGTAGCCATCGGCCTCGTCATGGCTTGCGAAGACATGGGTATCCCAGTCCTCCGTTTGAGCGCCGACGGACGCGGAGAGGCTCTTGCGCCCGAAGCTGCCGATGCTGGCGTCGATGCGATTGAGCTGTCCGCCGGTGATCGACTGGAAGTCGAGTTCGCCGCCCAGCGTGTTGGCAGAAGCGTGCTCGGCATTCGCACCACGGCGCACTGCGATCAGGCCAGCATTGCGCGGCTCAAGCAGGCCCATGACGAAGGAGCCATCAGCCTCGTTCAACGGCATTCCGTCCTGCAGCAACAGCACGCCGCGGTTGACGGGATTGCTCTGGATGCCCGAGCCGCGAATGTTCAGGCGCGGCTGATCGATGCCGCCGAAGAATTCCTGAATCACGATGCCGGGCTGGTTGGCCAGCGCGTCGTTGAGGGTTTGAAGACGCACGCGTTCCTGTGGTGCGACGAGATTGACGCCGCCGGGTACGTTGTTCAATCGCGCCTTTTCTCTGGCGAGCCGGGCGGCCAGATCGGGGCTTTCACTGCTGGAGTCGACCACGCTGACCTCGGGCAGTGAAGGCGTGATCTGGCTTTGCGCGTGGGCGGGGCTGAAGCAGCTCAGCAGCAAAAGAAAGAGGGGTGTGTGCCGCAGAGTGGGCGCAAGAATGCTGGTAGTCATGGCGAGGTTGAAGGAGGTGGAAAAGAGGGGCAAAGGCGGGAATGACGGGAAAGCGAGTGCAGGCCTGCTGCGCATCGATTCATCGATTCATCGATTCATCGGTTCAGCGGACGTAGAACATCCACTTGGCCAGCAGCACGATGAAAACCATGTGCGTGAACACACTCAGGTGGATGCGCTTGAAATACTTTCCCTGCAGCTTTGCGCGTCGACGCAGCGCCATGGCGGTGAAGAAGTGACACAGCACGCTGAAGGCCAGCGCGATCTTGGCCCAGAGCATCAGTCCGAAGGTGTTGGCAAGCGGCGCTGCCAGCAGCGGGCGGTATTGATAAAGCGCCATGCTGATGCCCGCGCCGAACAGCGCCAGCAGCACCCACGGCATGATTTTTCGGGCGCGTGCGGAAATCGCGCCTTCGAGCTGTCGCATGAGGTCGCGTGGCAATTGCTTGCGGATCGCCTCCAGCATCAAAACCTCGAAGGCCACGACGCCGATGAAGAACAGCGCGGCAAACAGATGGATGGTCAGCAGGATGGGGTAGTGCATGGTGGGTTCGTTGAAAAATCCGAAACGGGGTGCAGTTGCATGGATCGCATTTCCAGACAGCGATCGACCATGGAGGTGAGTTCCTGCGGGTGATGGCTCACGCAAAGCAGGCTGGCGCCGGTGTCTGAAATGCGCTGGCGACAAAGCTCGGCCATGTCCTGGCGCAGGGCTGGGTCGAGCGCGCTGAAAGGCTCATCGAGCAGCAGCAGGTCCGGTTGCATGGCGAGCGCGCGCGCCAGAGACACGCGTTGTGCCATGCCGCCGGAGAGCTCGCGCGGCCAGGCCTTGGCGACAGCGTCGTCCAGCTGCACGCATCGCAGCCAGTGAGCGGTGCGTTCCTTGGCTTGCGTGAGCGGAACGCCCGCCGCAGTCAACGGCAGCATGAGGTTGTCCTGCACGCTGCGCCAGGGAAGCAGGCGCGGCTCCTGAAACAGCATCACGGTGCGCGAAAAGCGGTTGCGAACCGAGCCGCTGTCCGGTTGTTGAAGTCCACAAACGATGCGCAGCAATGAGCTTTTGCCGCAGCCGCTGGGGCCGAGCAATCCGATGCTCTCGCCGCCGCGAAGGCGCATGCTCAGATCGCGCAGCACCGTCTGCTGTCCAAAGCGCAGCGTCACGTTGGCGAGTTCAAGCATGGCGCACCTCCTGCCAACGACCGAGGCGGCGTTGCAGCGGCTGAATCAGCGCGAGCTCCAGCACACCGACGAAGCTGACGATGAGAAGCACCCAGGCATAAAGCTCGGCGCTGTCGAAGGTGGCACGGGCATTGGCGAGGGCGTGACCGACGCCACTGTCGGCACCCAGCACCTCGGCCATCACCACCAACCGCACGCCCGCGTTCACCGCGATCAGCAAGGCTGCACTCAGTGGTGCGGTGAGCGCCGGAATGTACAGATGCACCAGCCGCAGCCGCCAGCCAAAGCGGTAGACATGCGTCATCTCCAGCAATTGCCGATCCACTTGCTGCATGCCCTTGACCGTGTTCACGTAGAGACCCGGTGCGGTCATGAGCGCTGTGAGAAAGATGACCATGGACGAGCCAAGTCCAAACCAGAGCATGGCCAGCAGCACGACGACCACGGCGGGAATCGACATCAGCAGCCAGCGCAAGGGCTCCAGCAAGCCGCGCAACTGAGCACTCGCAGCCGCCATCAAGCCCAGCGCAAATCCGACGAGACAGCCTGCACCAATGCCGATGGCCGCGCGAATCAACGAAGTCAGCGCCGCAGGACCGAACCGTTCGCTGCTGACCAGCGGGCCAATCGCTTGAACGGTCTGCAAGGGCGTGGCCATGAGCAGCGGACCCAGACGCTCGGCGGTGAACTGCCAGGCGACCCCGATGGTCAGCAGTCCCGCCGCCACCCACGCGCGCGATGTCCGCGTGCTTGTTGAGGCGTGAGCGTTCATGGTCCGTAGAACGTCTCTGGCGGCAACTGGTTGCCGATCACCTTGGGGTGCTTTTGCTGAATCAGCCGGTACAGCGCCTCGATTTCCGGCTTGGCGTTTTGGGCGGTGCGGCTCTCCAGATGCGTGATTTCGATGGCGTTGCGCAGCACCGCAACCGGCATGTGCGGCAAATGGCGATGCGCGATTTCCGCACAGCCGAGCGCGTTGGCCTTGCACCAGCGCGTGGAATGGGCGTAGCCCTCCTGCACCGCACGGGTCAGGGCGGGATCGTTGGCCACATCTCCATTGGCCATCAAGCCAGCCTGAGGCAGGGTGGGCTGTTGGGGATATTGCTGGGCCCAGGCCTCTTCAAGGCTTTGCACGCGATACAGCTTGGGCGATTTCCCATTGGGCGCTTGGCTCTCGCTGCGCCACAGCAACATGCTGCCAAGTGGCTCGGCCAAGGCCACGTGCCGGCCCTTGCCGGACAGCATGAGCGCAATCGCATCCTGGCCGCTGCGGGTGCGGCGCAGTTGGACGGATTTGCCTTCCGGACTTGCGGTCTGCTGGCTGGTCAGCAAGGTATCGATGAGCACGTCGCCCAGATCATGCTGAAACGGCGAGAGCAACTCCTGCCCCGCCATGTCCTGAAACCCCTTGACCTTCGGGTCGGTGCTGATCAGCCAGATCAATCCCCACACGGACACATTGAGCAGACGCACCGGCTGGCCGCGATTGGCAAGAAGCGCGGGAAGCGTCGTCGGGCTGGCGCTGAAATCGAGCTGCTTGTGCGCGAGCAGCGAGCTCAGTTGATCGTGCGAGTCCCACAGCCGGAACTCCACGGTTTTGGCATGGGCCTTGAGCGCCTGCGTTTGCACCATGTGCATCAGCGGATAGCTGACCACCGCGCCGGGGCCGCCCAGCACCAGCTTGTCGCGCTGCTCGGCCTGAGCACCAACCGCGCTGCATCCCAGCGCCACGGCGAACGAGAGCAGGCGCATGCAACGGGACGAAAGCCGATGTCTGGACGCTGCGATTTGTCCGACTTGAGCGGGCTTGTACTTGAGAATTGTTATCATTCACCAATGATTGCCGCAACCCCCTGATTGATCCAATGACAAAAGTCAATTCGCTAGATTGGCCAGACATTGCCGCGCAGCAATTGGGAACGCTGCCGCTGTTTGCGGACGTGCGCACGGAACAGTTGCGCCAATTGGCCCAGAACGTCACGCCGCTCGAACTGGGTGCGGATGAATTTCTCTTTCATGAAGGTGCCGAGGCCGAGTGGTACTACCTCGTGGTGAAGGGCTCGGTGGAAGTCTTGCGCTACGGGCTGGACGGGGAGGAGCGGGTCTTCAATGCATTCGGCATGGGGCGTTTGGTGGCGATCGCCGCCATGTTCATGCAGCACGGGCGCTATCCCATGCATGCCCGCGCGCGTGGCGAGACGGTGTGCCTGCGTCTGGAGCGCAAGCCGCTCGGCGAACTCTGCCTTCAGGCTCCACAGGTGGCGCTCAAGCTGCTCAACCTGCTGAGCTCCACGGTCTACCAGCATGTCAACGAAGTGGAGTGGCTCACGGCAAGCTCCGCGCCGCAACGGCTGGCGCTGTATCTGCTGCGTTTGAGCGAGGAGCAGGGCGACGACGTGACGCTTCCGCTGAGCCAGCGGCAACTGGCCTCGCGCCTGGGTGTGCGGGCGGAAACCTTGAGCCGCCTGTTCGCCGACTGGCAGGCGCGCGGCTATGTGGAAGGTCGTGGGCGCGAATGGGGTCTGCGTGATCGCCCGTTTCTGCGCCAACTCACCCACGCCGCTGCACGAGCGTTCTAGTCCAGCCCGAGACGCCGGGTGGACAGCGTGTCCGTCTTGACATTTGTCATTGGCTTGTGAGCCGCCACTCACCAAGAATGCGTGCTTCCGAAGGACACGCATGCAACAGACGACACCCGCCGATCCCGCCATCACCGTGGATCACATCCACCAACTGGTTCATCACTTCTACGCCCGGGTTCGCAAGGACCCCTTGCTTGCGCCGATCTTCAACGGGCATATCCGCGATTGGGATGCGCACCTGCAGACACTGGTGGATTTCTGGGCCTGGCTGGTGCTGCGCCAGAACGGCTTCGAGGGCGAACCCATGCCCAAACATGCCCGTCTGCCGGGGCTGACCTGGCGGCATTTCGAGCAATGGCTGATGCTGTTCGGCGAGACCACCTCCGAGCTGGGCCCGCCCGAACTCAAGGCCATGGTCGATCCCATGGCGCAACGCATTGCGGCGCGGCTGTGGGAGCACTATCGGAGCCAGGAGCGTTCTGAAGACGAGTGCTGGCAGACCGAGATCCCTTCGGATCTGGCGGTGTACAAAAGCTCGCCGGTGTTCACCCACGACAAGCTTCCGGCTGCCCTGCGCAACACCCACAGCACCAAGGCCGGAGCCTGGGGGCTGGTGCGCATGCTGAGCGGCAGTCTGGTCTTCACGCTCGACGAGGAACCCCCGCGCACGATTCTGCTGGAGGCGGGCATGCAATTGCTGGTTCAGCCACAGGCTCCGCACCATGTCGAATTCGTGTCGGAGGGTGCGTTCCAGATCGATTTCTGCGCGCGCGAGTCGAGCTTCGAATGAGCGCTGCGGGTGGAGTCTTCAACTGCTTGCCGCTTGCGGAATGTGCAAACGAACAAGTGCCGGGTGGTGCGGACAGGGCGTTTCGAAGAGATGGGTTGCATATCATGGATAATGAGAATTATTCCCAATTAAGCCGCTTCAGCCGAAAGTGACCAAAAAGGCTTGGCGGGCAGAACCTTTTTCATCCACCTTGCGCCCCGTCACTTGTGTTCGAACGCTACTACAGAGAACTGCTTGGCTTTCTCGCACACAAGGTGCGGGATCGCGATGTGGCGTCCGATCTGACCCAGGAGAGCTTTGCGCGCGTGTATGCAGCGGAACGTTCGGGCACGAGCGTGCAGGACCCGCGCGCCTTGCTGTATCGGACGGCCCGCAATCTGCTCACCGATCGTTATCGGCGCGCGCAGTCCAGTGGTCGCGCCATCGATCCTGATGCCGAAGACAATGCGGTCGAGCCGGATGAGCATGCCGGACCAGATATGCTCGAACCCGAGAAGGCAGTCTCCTCACGCCAGCGCTTCGAATCAATCGCCGAAGTGGTGGACAGCTTGCCGCCACGTTGTCGCGAGGCCTTCATTCTGGTCAAATTCGATGGGTTGACGCACGCGGAAACGGCCGAGCGCATGGGGATTTCCATCAAGACGGTGGAAATGCAGATTCAGATTGCGCTCGATGCCTGTTGGGCGCGGGCGGATGCCCTCGACGGTGGCGCGCCGCGCCCGCGCAGTTCCAGAGGTCGACAGAAAAACTAGAAATCAAGGTATTGAACGTGTCCTTGCTCGCCCCGATTGAACGTACAGGGTTGCCTACCAGTCGTGCGTCTACATACATTAGACGGCTCTCATGACTTCGCAGATTCCTTCCTCCGCTTCGACCAACGATTTGCAGCGCTTTCGCCAGGAGGCGCTGGGCTGGTTGGTGCGCCGACGGGATGCCCAATGGAGTGCACAGGACGAGGCCAGTTTCCAGACTTGGCTGCACAGCGATCCGCTGCATGCCCAGGCCTATGCGCAAGGCGAAACGTTCTGGGGCGAGCTGGATGGCATGCCCGATGATCTGCGTGCGAGCATGCGCAGTCGGTTGGCACAGGACAAGGCCAGACTGGCTTCGGCGCGCAGCGTGCAGCAGCCGACGCGCCGACGTTTTCTGGCATGGCCGGTGGTCTCCGGAATGGCCATGGCTGGCGTGGCCGGAGTGGGCTACATGACTTGGTCACATCTTCAGGCGCAGCCAACCTCCGTGCAGGCCTTTCGCACCGAACGCGGTCAGCAGCAGAACGTGAGCTTGGCGGACGGCTCCAGCGTGCGCATGGACACCGCCACTCAACTGGAGGTGCGCTTCTATCGTCAACGCCGCGAGGTGCAGTTGATCGAAGGGCAGGCGGTGTTCGAAGTGCAGCACGACGGTCGCCCTTTCCATGTGCTGGCGGGGCTCACACGCGTCACCGTGGTCGGCACGCGGTTTTCGGTGCGCTATACGCCTGGCATGCCTGGTCATGCAGGTGTTCAGGTTGCCGTCGAGGAGGGCCGTGTGCGGGTTGCCGCGTTGGGTGTCGCTGAGGCCGAGAGAGGTGCATATGACTTGCAGGCAGGTGACTTGCTCACCGCAGGTCAGCAGATATCCACGGATGCGCAGGGCATGGTGGCGAGTCCCGTGTCTGCCGTATCTGCCGATGGCGTCGCTCCCTGGCGTGAACAGCGCGTCAGCTTTGTGGACGTGCCGCTGGCGCAAGCCTTGGCCGAAGTCGAGCGCTACCGATCGACAGGGTTGCAGGTGAGAGATCCCAAGGTGGCGGCCATGCGCTTGTCGGGCACCTTCGATCCCATGGCGATCAGCGCACTGCACAAGGCCTTGCCGCGGGTATTGCCGGTGCGTCTGCAGGAAAGAAATGGCGTGATCGAGGTGGTCCCCAGCAACTGAACAAGAATTTTTCTTGTTCGCTACAGGGTTGCGTTCGAGTGCTGCGTCTACCTCCTTAGGAATCAGTTTTTCTTTGGAGAGCGAGACACATGAATCACCGCCTTTTTCGGCCCGCGCCGCTGGCCTTGGCCTTGGCACTGGCTTTGGCTTGGAGTGCTGCGCCACTTTGTGCGCAAACGCCTCAGGCATCTCAGGCCCCCGCGACCATGGGTGCAGAGGTTCCGTTCCAACTGGAGGCCCAGCCGCTGGCGAAGGCCCTCAACCACTGGGCGCGGCAAACGCGCATGCAGCTCTTCGTGCAGCAAAGTCTGGTGGCTGGCAAGCAGGCCCCTGCTGTCAGCGGCATGTTGAGCCCACGCGCCGCGCTGGATCGCTTGCTGGCAGGCAGTGGCTTGCAGGCGCGCATCGATGGCAGCCTGGTGACGATCGAGCCGCGCCCGCAGCCCACATCCGGCGAACGCACTTTGCAGACAGTGGAAGTGACCGCGCGAGCCGACGGCGAGGTGGCCAACGGCCCGGTGCTGGGCTATGTCGCCAAGCGCAGTCTGAGTGCGACCAAGACCGACACGCCGCTGATGGAAACGCCCATGACGATCCATGTGGTGTCCAAGGAGCAGATAGAGAGCCAGGGCACGCAGCAACTGACGCAGACGCTGCGCTACACACCGGGCCTTTCGGCAGACATCCGCGGCGATACATCGCGCTTTGACATGATGGCGTTTCGCGGTATCGGCGGTGTGTCCGATACCTTTTTGTATCTGGACGGACTGCGTCTGCCGCGCGGAGCTTCGTACCTGGTGCCGCAGATCGACACCCACAGTCTGGAGCGGGTCGAGGTGCTGAAGGGCCCCGCGTCGGTGATGTACGGACAGGCCCCGCTCGGCGGCATCGTCAGCATGGTGAGCAAGCGCCCCACGCAGGAGTCGTTCAAGGAGGTGTCGGTTTCGGCGGGCAGCCACAACCGCCAGCAGATGAGCTGGGACAGCGGTGGATCATTGAACGAAGACGGCACGCTGCAATACCGGCTCACCGCATTTGCGCGCAAGTCCGACACGTCCGTGGACATGACGAAGGAAGAGCGCATCTACATCGCACCTTCGATCACTTGGAAGCCTCATGCCGATACGCAACTGACCGTGCTCGGTCTGTATCAGCATGATCCCAAGGGCGGCTTCTATGGCGTCCTGCCTTCGGCGGGCTCGATTCTTCCCAATCCCAACGGTGCCTTTCCGCGCAGTTTCTTCGATGGATCGCCGGACTACAACAAGTTCGACCGAACTCAATCCAGCCTGGGTTATGAATTCAGTCATCGCTTTGACGAGGCATGGAGTCTCAAGCAGAACCTGCGCTACTGGCATATGAAGCTCGACCAGAACCAGGTGGGCAGCACAGGCCTGCAGGCCGACCAGCACACGCTCAACCGCTATGCGCTGTGGTCCAGAGAAAAGCTCAATGCCATCAATGTGGACACGCACTTGCAAGGCAAGTTGCAAACGGGTGCGGTGGCGCATCAACTGCTGCTCGGTCTCGATCTGCAGCATGACCGTTGGCAGCAGACGCAAGGTTATGGTGCTGCACCGACGCTCGACTACCTGAACCCCGACTACCAGCAGGCCATCACCATGCCGAAGGCCTCTACCAGTCCGGACCGCACGCAAAACCTTGTGGGGTTGTATGTGCAGGATCAACTGAAGTGGGGCGGCTGGGGGCTGACGCTGGGCGTTCGTCATGACCGCGCCCGTGTGCAGAACGACAACCAACTGACCAAGTCATTCACCCAGCAGGAGCTGAGCAAGTTCACGTGGCGCGCGGGCCTGATCCACAACTTCGACAATGGCTTCGCTCCCTATGTGAGCTATGCCACGTCGTTCGACCCTTCGGTGACCGCCAACCCCTACGGCGCGCCGTTCAAGCCGACCACGGGCAAGCAGGCTGAAGTCGGAATCAAATACCAGCCGCCGGGCCACGAAGCACTGTTCACGCTTTCGGCATTCGACTTGACTCAACAGAACGTACTGACGGCCGACCCGACCTCCAGCCTGCCCAACGCACGGGTGCAGACCGGCGAGGTCAATTCGCGTGGCATCGAACTCGAAGCGCGCTTCAGCCCTGCGAGGAACCTCAACGTCATCGCGGGCCTCAGCGTGATCGATCCCGAAGTCACGCGCAGCAACGGAGCCGATCTGGGCAAGCGCCCGATCACCGTCGCCAAGAACACGGCCACCGTGTGGGCGGATTACAAGTTCACCGAAGGAGCGCTCGCTGGCTGGACGGCGGGAGCAGGCATACGCCATGTGGGATCGGCCTTTGCCGACCCCGCGAACCAGCAGCGGATTCCGGCCTATACGGTGATGGACGCGATGCTGCGTTATGACCTCCAGTATCTGGCCCCGTCCATGCGCGGAGCCATGCTGTCGTTCAACGTCACCAACATGGCCGACAAGACCTTCTTCACATGCAATGGCGTGAACTTCTGCAACTACGGCCAGGGCCGAACCTTCCTCGCGACGCTCAAATATGGCTGGTGAAAGTGCACTGAATCGCCCGTCGGATCCCAACACGCGCAGGGTGATGCTTGCCATGGGGCTGCTCTACGTGGGCTTTGGCGTCATGGCCGCCTTGCTGCAAGGCGGCTTGCCGCCGATCTTGCGCGCACGCGGTCTTTCCATGGACAAGATCGCATGGACCTTTGCGCTCTATCTGCCCATCGGCTTGTCGTTCCTCTGGGCTCCATTGGTGGACCGCTGGCGACTGCCGTTCCTGTCGCCGCGCATTGGCTGGATTGTGCTGGCGCAGTTGATCGCCGTGGCTGGATTGGTGGTGGTGGCGTTTCTGGATGGCGCATCGCCAGGCCTGTTGTTCGCAATAGGGCTGGTCATCGCCATTGCCGCTGCAACCATGGATCTGGCGCTTGACGCTCTGGCGGTGGAACTGACCAACGAGCAGCGCAAACCCATGGCGGCGTCGCTCAAGCTCGCCGCGCTGGCTTGCGGCTCCATGCTCGGCGGTGGTGTTTTTGTGGCTGCACTCCATCGTCTCGGTTGGCAGATGACCTTTGTGCTGGTGGCTGCATTCATGCTGCTTTCACTGGTGCCCGTGCTGGGCCTGTCTCCGCAGGACCGGCAACAGTCAGGCCGCCGCGCTGCGCCGGAAAAGCGCTGGTTCGCCTGCTTGCATCAGGCGCGCATGCGCAAGTACCTTGCCTTGCTGGTCGTGGCTGCTGGCGTGATGTTCCCGCTCAGCGCGCTCAATCGCGTCATGCTGGTCGACATCGGCGTGTCGCTTGATCGCATCGCCTGGCTGGTGGGAACGCTCCAGCCATTGGGGCTGCTGGCGGTTGCCTTGCTCACCACGCCGCTGATTCGCCGCTTGGGGCATCGCGGCGCATTGACGCTGATGGCCGTGGTCGGCGGTCTCTGTGTTGTGCTGCTGATGACCGGGTACCACCAGCGCTGGCAGCTTGTGGCAATCATTGGCACTGTCGGCATGTCCACCGTGGTGGGCGGACTGATGGTCATCTACTCCGCGCTCATCCTGCGCTGGTCTGAAGGGCCGAGCGCCGCCACCAACTATGCCGTGCTGTTTTGCGGCACGCGGCTTGCCGGAATTGTGGCCTCGGTGCTCGCAGGCAAGCTCGTGGCACTCATTTCCTGGCAGCCTTTCTATGCCTTGGGACTCGCCGCTTTGCTGGCATCCATCGCGTGGTTGTTGCTCAACCTTCGCAATGAATCCGTTGCCTCGTGACGGACTTCACGAACGCACTCACATCGAATGGCTTACCTGACATGACCACACCCACAACCTCCCTTCCGAACGTTGATCCCGCTCTCTTTGACACCAGCGAATGGCCGCTGGTCTATGGCCGCTTTCCCGAACTGCATGAGCCCGACCGCGTGTCGCGCATTCTTGATTCGCTGGACGGCATCCTTGCTTTGAAACAGCCTTTCGTGATGGCCTGGATCCCGCCCAGTCACGATCACGACGATGAGCCGCATGAAGACGAGAAGCGCTCCGTCCTCTGGATCAAGCAGCGCAAGGCCGACCTGCGCCAGCACTGCCGAGGCTACCTTTATGTCACTGGCGATCCGGAACTGCGCGAATTGCTCGAAGGCCGTTTGAATCAGGTCCGCAAGATGTATGGATTTGCGATGGTGGTGGTGCATGACAAGGCGGCTGCGCGTGCGCAGGCTCGGGAGTTGTTGCATCCCTCCGGAGCCTGACTCCATCAGTCGAGTGTCAATGGGTTCAAAACGGAGCCTCACCCTAAGCGGGCCGGTCGGAGGTTCGCGAGCAGCCGGATGCCGAAGACGGAGGATCGACGCCGATCACAGCCGTCGTCGCGCGCCAGTGCAGATCACTTGCGAGCAAGCGGCGAGTCAGCGGCGTCCATGTCACGCACTGCTTCATGAAAAACGCGGCGCAGCCATTCGATGCCCGGGTCGCGTGTGCGATAGCGGTGCCACTGCATGACTTGGCGCATCTCCGACAGTTCCACCGGAACGTCGCGCGCCACGAGTGGCAGGTTCTGCAATGCTTGGCGCGCGAGCCGACTGTGCACGGTAGCGATCCGCTCGGTGCCGACGACCATGGCGGGAATGGCCGAGAAGCTGAATGAGGTGACCTCGATGCGGCGTTTGAGGCCATGCTGCTTGAACAGCCAACTCTCCAGCGACGATGAGTTCATTGCTGCCGGAACCATCACGACATGGCCTGCTGCCAGGTACAAGTCCTGGGTGAGCTCAGCTTGCGCGAGTCGGCTGTCGCGCCACAGCACGCATTGGAAAGTTTCCGTGAACAGGGTTTCCGTGGGGTGGCCGGGGGTGCAGTAATCGCTTGGCATGATGAGCAGATCGACTTCCGAGCGTTCGAGCGATCGCGTGGGCTCCAGCACCTGCGCCAGCATGGCGAAGCGGATATTCGGTCCCTGTGCATGTGCACGTGCCAACAGGTGGGGGATCAATGTGGCCAACGTGAAGTCCGAGACAAAGATGCGGAACTCGCGATCGGACTGGGCGGGGATGAATTCTGGCCGGGCCGTCACCGAGCTGTCGATGCGTACCAGCACATCGCGAACCGCGTCCCGGAGCATCTCCGCGCGCGGTGTCAGCTCCATGCGCCGACCCACCTGCACCAGCAGTTCGTCGTCAAAGTAGTCCCGCAGCCTTCCCAGCGCATTGCTCATGGCCGACTGGCTGATGTGCGTGCGCTCGGCTGCCCGGCTGATGCTGGCTTCGAACAACAGCGCATCCAGCGCCACTAGCAAATTCAGGTCAAGTTTATTGAAGCGCATGGAGGCGTGACCTTACCTCAAGCCGCGCTTTGTGTAATCGGGTTAACCCTGAATGTATTCACGCCATAGATGCATGAGATGGATGCAAACCATTTTTCATGAGGCAGTCGTTTGACTAATCTCACGTCACTTGAAAGAAGAAGTGCAGTGCAGTCCACGACTGACGCTGCTCCATGTGGCCTGCAAGGCCAGTGTTACGGAGACAAAAAACTATGGCCACGATCCATTCACTTCGCCGCGTCGGCTCAACGTACAAACTGGCGACGACGGCGGTGCTAGCGCTGCTCTCCAGCGGCGGTGCCAGCGCCTTCGAGTTCGATACCGGCAATCCCGACCTGAGGGTTCGCTGGGACAACACGCTCAAATACAGCAATGCCTTCCGGCTCAAGGATCGATCGCCCGGGCTCTCGACGACCCGCCTCGGCCCCACAGGCGTGGTCGGTCCCAACAACATGAACCAGGACGACGGAGACAACAACTTCGGCAAGGGACTGGTCTCCAACCGCGTGGATGTATTGAGCGAGCTGGATGTGACCAGCCGCGATTGGGGGGGACGCATCAGCGCTGCCGCCTGGTACGACACGGTCTACAACCGCTCGAACGACAACGCCGGCATCAGCGCCAACCATGCCCCGGCCAACGAGTTCACGTCCGATACGCGTTCGCTGATGGGAAGAAAGGCCGAGCTGCTGGACGCTTTTGTGTTCGGCAAGTTCGACGTGCTCGACAAGCCCGCGACCTTGCGTTTGGGTCGTCACACGCTGCTGTGGGGCGAGAGTCTGTTTTTCGGAGCCAACGGCATTGCGGGCGGTCAGGCACCGCTGGACTTGATCAAGCTTCTGTCGGTACCGAACTCGCAGTTCAAGGAAACAGTGCGCCCCACGGGAAAACTGTCCGGTCAGGTGCAACTGTCCAGCGATGTGGCGGTCGGTGCTTATTGGAACTACGAATGGGAGAAGACGCGGCTGGTGCCCGTGGGCGCCTATCTGTCCGGCTCCGACGCGATGGGTCCCGGTGCGGAGCGCATCAACGCCGGGCCCACCGGAGCGTTCATCCGCCAAGGCGACATTCACGCCAGAGACCGTGGTCAAGGGGGCCTGCAATTGCGCTGGCGTGTCGACAGCATCGACACGGATTTCGGTTTCTATGCCACGCGTTATCACGCGACCACACCCAGCAACATCTACAACACGCTCGCCGGTGTGCCCCCCGCGCTGACCGCGAGAAGCTACCAGTGGGCCTATCACGAAGGCGTGCGCGCCTTCGGGGCGAGCTTCGCCAAGACGCTGGGTGAATGGGGGCTGGCGGGCGAGGTGTCGCTGCGCAAGAACGCGCCGCTTGCCAGCAGCGGGCAGTCCGTGATCCCGGCCATTGGGGTCGGCGTCCAATACGACAACCGGGCCAATCCCGGCTACGCGGTGGGCGAGACCGCCCATGCGCAGTTCTCCTGGCTGGCCAGCCTGGGGCCTAGCTTCATTGCGCGTGAGTCCAGTTTCATCGGGGAGATCGCCTGGAACCGCACGCTCAAGGTGACGCAGAACCCGCAGATGCTGAACCCCAACACGGACCGCGACGCGACTGCTGTCCGGATGGTCTTCGCTCCCTCGTACCGGCAGGTTCTGCCCGGACTGGATCTCACGCCCAGCATCGGCTTGGGCTACGGCTTCGGGAAGTCGTCTGCAGTCGGTCCCGGCTTTGCGGTGGACAAGGGCGGTGACGTCAATCTGGGCCTGTCGGGCGTGTACCTGGGCAAGTGGACGGCGTCACTGAACTACGTGCATTACCTGGGCAAGGAAGGCTCGACGCTGGACAACGTCAACAACGCCCAGTACCGCCAGGCGCTCAAGGACCGCAATTTTCTGAGCCTCTCGCTGCGCACCACTTTCTAAAAACATTGCTTGGAGACACCCATGACGATTCCCTTGACACCTCTTGCTGTGGTGGTTGCTGCGATGCTCGGCACCATGGCTGCGCATGCCGCTGTGACAGCCGATGAAGCCGCGAAGCTGAAGACCGAACTCACGCCATTCGGGGCGGAGCGCGCGGGCAACAAGGACGGAAGCATTCCGGCCTGGTCGGGCGGCTACACCACGCCGATGCCCGGCTTCAAGAATGGCGGCCGCCGGGGTGATCCGTTTGCTGCCGACAAGCCGCAATATTCCATCAATGCGGCCAACATGGCCCAGTACGCCGACAAACTGACCGATGGCACGCAGGCGCTGCTCAAGAAGTACCCCAGCTTCCGTGTCGATGTCTACAAGACGCTGCGCACGGCTGCCGCGCCTCAATGGGTCTACGACAACACGCTCAAGAACGCGACATCGGCCAACATGGACGGCGAGATCCTTCGAAATGCCTTCGGAGGCATCCCGTTTCCCATTCCCAAGACTGCCAAGGAGGTCATCGCCAATCATGAAATGCATTGGCGTGGCGAAGCCTGGCAGACCGATTTCCGTGGCTATCTCGGTACGGCCAATGGCCAGAGCGTGCTGTCGGTCGAAGCCATTGGCGACTTCCAGATGCCCTACTACGCCCAAGGCCAGGAGGCGAAGTACAACGGCGAGTACTGGATGATCCGCATGCTCAACTCCGGCCCTCCAGTGCGCGCGGGAGAGGCTCTGGTGGGGCGTCAGAACGTGGACCAGGACAAGACGGCGACGTGGGTCTACCTCACCGGCCAGCGCCGCGTGCGCAAGCTGCCCAATTCATGCTGTGACACGCCCACACCCGCCTCCGGCGGTGTGGCGAGTTTCGACGAAGTGGATGTGCTGACCGGCCGCACCGACCGGCACGACTGGAAGATCGTGGGCAAGCGCGAGATGCTGATTCCATACAACAGCAACCGCATGCACACGCCAGAAAAAGACAGCGACCTGCTGATGGCCAACCACCTGAATCCTGACCACGTGCGCTGGGAGCTGCACCGCGTCTGGGTGCTGGAGGCGAATCTCAAGCCGGGGCAGCGCCATCAGGCAGCCCGCTCGCGCTACTACTTCGATGAAGACACCTGGGTTGCTGTGCTGGCTGACCGTTGGGATGCGAATGGCCAATTGTGGAAAACCGTCTGGTCGCACCCCGTGGTGATGCCGGATCTGCCCGCGACGACGCCGCAGCAGCAGTGGGGTTTCAATGACCTGATCAGTGGTGCCTGGTATGCCAGTGGCGTAGTCAATGAGCGCAAGCAGCATTACCGAATCGTGCCGCGCCGAGCGGACTCGCACTTCACGGCCGAAGCCATGGCCGGGGAAGGCGTGCGCTGAGGCCATGATGTACTGTCTTCTTGCAAGCGTGCAGGCCCGTTGCGCGGGATGGGCCACGGCCGTGTGCGTCACCGCCGCAGCCACTTCGCTCGCCAGTGCTGCCGCAATCGCCGCACCCGTGGGGCCTGCTGGCGAACGCCCCGCGGCCATGGTGCAGCGGCCTGCGTCTTCGGTCCTGCTCGGCGCAGCGTCGGTCGGCAATCGCACCGTCGTCGTGGGCGAGCGTGGCATCGTGATGGTGTCGGACGATGGCGGCGGCCAATGGCGTCAGGTGGCATTGCCGACCAGCGTCACGCTGACTGCGGTGCGATTTGCGGATGCCCGCCATGTGGTGGCGGTGGGGCATGGAGGCACCGTGCTTGTCAGCGACGACGCAGGCGACTCCTGGACCCGCAGGCTCGACGGCAAGCGTCTGGCGCAGTTGGCACTCGAGGAGGCTCAGCGCAAGGGCGATCCCGCACGCATCCGTGATGCCGAACGGCTGGTGGGCGAAGGTCCGGACAAGCCTTTCCTGGATGTGCTCGTCTGGGATGCCAAGCGCTTTCTCGCCGTGGGCGCATTCGGCATCGCCTTTGCAACGGAGGATGGTGGCCAGAGCTGGACATCCTGGACGGATCGTCTGCCCAACCCCAAAGCCTTGCACCTCTATGTGGCGCGGGGCTCTGGCGAGACCGTGCTGCTTGCGGGAGAGCAGGGTTTGATGATGCGTTCCAGCGATCGCGGACAGAGCTTTCAAGCGCTCGCGAGTCCCTATCAGGGCAGTTGGTTCACAGGTGAAATCATGGGGCAGGACATCGTGCTGGCGGGCCTGCGCGGCAATATCTGGAGCAGTGGCGATGGCGGCCAGAAATGGTTGCAGATCGCGAATCAGCGACCGGCCTCCATCACGGCTTCGCTGCCGATCCACAACGCGGTGTTGCTGGCCAATCAGGCGGGTCGCGTGCTTCGGCTGCAGGGCGGTGATCTCAAGGAACTTGATGCTCCACCTCAGGCACCTTTGACAGGACTGGTCGCGTCCGGCGATCACCTGATGGTGCTGGGAGTGGCGGGCATCCAACGACTGGAAGGGCGCGCCAAATGATGCCGTCATCTTCACCTGTGCTGGACTCGGCGCGGTTCGATCCGCGTTCGGGATCATTGGTCGAGCGCGTGTTGTTCAATCACCGCTGGCTTGTGGTGGCGTTGTGCGCATTGATCACCTTGCTGCTGGGCTGGCAGGCGACACGCCTGCAACTTCAGGCCAGCTTCGAAAAGTCCATTCCCGTCAGCCATCCCTACATCGCCAACTATCTGAGCAACCAGAACGAACTCAGTGGTCTGGGCAATTCGGTGCGCATCGTTGTCGCTCAGCCCGAGGGCGACATCTACGACGCAAAGTACCTGGACACGCTGCGCCGACTCAACGACGCCATCTTCGTGTTGCCGGGCGTGGATCGCGTGGGAATGAAATCCCTGTGGACGCCTTCCACGCGCTGGTTTGGCGTGACGGAGGAGGGCCTCGAGGGAGGACCGATGATTCCCGATGGCTTCGATGGCGGAGCGTCCAGCTTGCAGCAACTCGCGGCCAACGTGGCGCGCTCCGGCGAGATCGGACAACTGGTAGCCCGCGATGCGCGCTCATCGGCCATCTTCGTTCCGCTGCTCGCCAAAGACGCCCAGGGACGTGCGATCGACTATGCGCAACTGTCGGACCAACTGGAAGCGCTGCGCGGAAAGTTCGAGTCCGAGGGCGTGCGAGTCCACATCACGGGCTTCGCCAAGATCGTGGGCGACCTGATCGATGGCGTGCGCGCGGTTCTGGTGTTCTTTGCCATTGCCGTGCTCATCGCCACAGCCATGGTGTTCTGGTACACGCGCTGCATTCGATCCACGGTGCTGGTGGTGCTGGCATCGCTGGTGGCGGTGGTCTGGCAACTGGGGCTGTTGCCGCTGCTGGGCTTTGCGCTCGATCCTTACTCCATCCTCGTGCCCTTCCTCGTGTTCGCCATCGGCATGAGCCACGGTGCGCAGAAGATGAACGGGATCATGCAGGACATTGGCCGCGGTGCGCCCAAACTGGTGGCTGCGCGCTTCACCTTCCGTCGCCTGTTTCTGGCCGGTCTCACGGCGCTGGTGGCCGATGCAGTGGGTTTTGCCGTGCTGCTGGTGATCGACATCCAGTCCATCCGTGAGTTGGCGATTGCTGCCTCGCTGGGTGTCGGCGTGTTGATCTTCACCAATCTGATTTTGCTGCCCATTTTGCTGAGCTACACCGGCGTGAGCGCCAAGGCTGCCGCACGCAGTCTGCGTGACGAGAATGCCAGCCTCCCCGCAGCGCAAGGCGGACGCCTGTGGCGCGTGTTGACCCGTTTCACCGAGAAGCGCTGGGCAACGGTCACGGTCATGGTGGGACTGCTGCTGGGCATCGGTGGTTTTGCTGCCAGCACGCAATTGAAGATCGGCGATCTCGATCCGGGCGCACCGGAGCTGCGCGCCGACAGTCGCTACAACCGTGACGTGGCGTACGTCAACGCAGCCTACGGTGCCTCCAGCGATGTATTGGCCGTGATGGTCCGCACACCGCCCGGTCAGTGCTCCCATTACGACACGCTCAACAAGGTCGATTCGCTGGAGTGGCAGTTGCGGCAATTGAAGGGTGTGGAGTCCACCAACACGCTGGCGCTGCTCAATCGCCGGGTGCTGTCGGGCCTCAACGAGGGCAACCCCAAGTGGTATGAATTCATTGCCAACCAGGACATGCTGAACACGGCCACTGCGAGCGCCCCGCGCGGTCTGTACAACGATGCCTGCTCGCTGCTCACGGTCTATGCCTACCTGCGCGACCACAAGGCGGACACGCTGGCGGGCGTGGTGGCCCATGTGGAGCAGTTTGCGTCGGAGAACAACAGCGCCCAGGCCGAGTTTCTGCTGGCGGCAGGTTCGGCGGGCATCGAGGCAGCCACCAACATCGTCGTCAAGGATGCGTGGCGAAAGATGCTGTTCCTGGTCTACGGCGCCGTGGTGATTCTGTGTCTGGTGACATTCCGCTCGTGGAGGGCGGTGGTGGTGGCTGTGTTGCCTCTGGTCGTCACATCGTTCCTGGCCGAAGCCCTCATGGTGGGATTGGGCATGGGCGTGAAGGTCGCCACGCTGCCAGTCATCGCGCTCGGAGTGGGCATTGGCGTGGACTACGCGTTGTACATCCTGTCGGTCACGCTGGCAGAGCTGCGTCAGGGCAAGAGTCTGGCGGCCGCGTATCACCGCGCGCTGCTGTTCACCGGCAAGGTCGTGATGCTGACGGGGGTGACGCTGGCCATCGGTGTCATCACCTGGGTGGGCAGTCCCATCAAGTTTCAGGCCGACATGGGTTTGCTGCTCGCATTCATGTTCCTGTGGAACATGCTCGGCGCGCTCATTTTGCTGCCGGCGCTGGCGCATTTCCTGTTGAAACCCGCTGCGGTGGAACGCGTTGTCGTGGAGACAGGCGCAACGCCAGCGCTTGCATGAAGGAGCTCACGATGTCCATTCCCACAGACGCTAGGGCCGCGTTCATCGCTGGCACCTGAATTTCACTTTCGAGTCTTTCAATCAATCATTACGTAGGACTGTTTGATGTTCCGCTATTTCCCAACCAACTATGTCTGGAACCTGTCGGTCGATCTGGCCATCGAGATGGGGGCCCGAATGGGCGAGATCGAAACCATGTGCGCGCCGCTGCAGGAAGCGGCCAAGGCCCCGGACGCTGCGGGCACGCAGGCCTTTCGAGCCACTTGGGCCGCCATGGCGGACAAGCTGTGCGCCATGGCCGAAGAGGACGAATCCCTTGGCCGTTTGATTTCGGCAGGAGAAAAATACAACCGCGCGGCGACCTACTACCTCACCTGCGAACGCTTGCAGGCGCACGGCGCGCCGGGCCGAACAGCGCTGTATCAGCGCTTTCTGGAGGTCTTCGCGAAAGGCACACAGCTCAGTGGCGAGAACTGCATTCGCGTTGAAATTCCATACGAGGGCAAGGTACTGTCCGCTCTGTATGTGCGTGCCGAAGGTGTGCAGGGCAGGGCACCCGTGTTGGTTCAGGTCAACGGTCTGGATTCCACCAAGGAAATGAAGTACCGCGTCGGCCTGCCGCTGTGGCTGGCGCGCCGAGGTGTGTCGTCGCTCGTGATCGATCAACCGGGCACTGGCGAGGCATTGCGCCTGCACGGCCTGACGGCTCGCTACGACAGCGAGCATTGGGCCAGTCGGGTGGTCGATTGGTTGGAGCAGCGCGAGGACATCGACCCGAAGCGCATCGGTCTGGAAGGGGTGTCGCTCGGCGGTTACTACTGCCCGCGTGCCGTGGCGATGGAGCCGCGATTCGCTTGCGGTGTGGTTTGGGGTGCCAACCACGATTGGCGCGATGTTCAGAAGCGCCGACTGGAAAAAGAGGGGAACTTTCCTGTGCCGCATTACTGGAGCCACGTGCAGTGGGTCTGGGGAGCCAAGGACATGGACGAGTTCATGAAGATTGCGGAGAACGTGCATCTGGACGGCGTGGTCGAAAAAATCCGCGTTCCGTTTCTGGTCACGCATGGCGAGAAAGATTCACAGATTCCACTGAAGTGGGCGCATCGCACCTACGAGCAACTCGTCCATAGCCCGAAGCGCGAACTGAAGATATTCACCGAGCGCGAAGGCGGTGTCCAGCATTCCAGTTTCGACAACTCCATCAACGCCGGCCATTACATCGCCGACTGGGTCGCGGAGACCCTCGGCGGTCGCACGGCCCTCTGAACAGCAAGGATTCATCATGAACATCTTGGGACCAGACGCACTCGTATTTGGCGTCGATGATCTTTCGGCCTGCCGCCAATACCTTCTTGACTACGGCTTGCGTGAAGTGGGGGACGGATGCTTCGAGGCGCTCGATGGCACGGCCATCGTGATACGTGCGAAGGACGACCCGTCGCTGCCTGCCGATCTCGGTACAGCGAGCCTGCTTCGCGAAACGGTCTATGGCGTCGCCGACGTGCAGACTCTGGACGCCATCGAGGTCGAACTTCGACGAGATCGCGAAGTCACCCGCGAAGGCGGTGTCGTGCGAGCGCTCGACGACATGGGCTTCGCGCTGGCCTTTCAAGTCAGTGTGCGTCGGCCAATCGAGCTGCCCGTTGAATCCATCAATGCGCCGGGTGCAGCGCCGCAGCGGGGCGTGAATGTGGCCGCTGTCGACGACGCGATTGCAGCGTTGCCGCGCACGCTGTCTCACGTCGTCTACTTTGTTCCGGACGCGACCAAGGCGGAGGCTTTCTACACGCGGCTGGGCTTCGTCTGCACGGACCGTTTCAAGGGCGTGGGGCCGTTTCTGCGGCCGGGCGGAACCCAGGATCATCACACGCTGTTCATGATCGAGACACCGCCGTTCATGAAGGGCTGCGAGCATTTCACCTTTCACCTGGGCGGACCCACGGAGGTCATGCTGGCAGGCACGCGGTTCGTGAACAAGGGCTACCAGAGCTTCTGGGGACCAGGGCGTCACCGCTTCGGCAGCAACTGGTTCTGGTACTTCAATTCGCCTCTGGGGTGTCATGTGGAGTACGACGCAGACATGGACCTGCACGACGACAGCTGGATTGCCCGCGAAGGACCCATGGGGGCAGACGCTTCGCAGTTGTTCCTGTTTCAGTATCGCGAGAAGTGGGCGCCCAGCGGCCCACCGCCGGGTGCTGGGGCGGCGCATTGAAGAGGGCGATTGTTCATGCGGCTGTGTCATGTCAGCGAAGTGCACAACGGTGTCTCACGCGGCTTCGACGCACAAGGCGTGGGGCACCCCACGGTCTTTGTCGTCAGGGTTGCAGACCAGCTGCGCGCCTGGCGCGATGCCTGTCCGCATCACGGAACTCCGCTGCCCTGGCGCACCGATGCCTACCTGGATGCATCGGGCACCCATATCGTCTGCGCTGCCCACGGCGCACTGTTCGATCCACTCACCGGCATCTGCACACTTGGCCCCTGTCTGGGGGATGCGCTGACGCCGGTGCCCATTGAAGTACATCCTGACGGCAGCGTGTATTTGACGACTTCAAAAATAGACAAGGAGACCACATCATGAATCTGGAAACGCAGCGCGTACTCATCATCGGAGGGGGCTTTTCCGGCATGTCCGCCGCCATTGACTTGCGCCGTCGCGGCGCTCAGGTGGACTTGGTGGAGATCGATGCCAACTGGCGCAACTACGGTGCGGGCATCAGTCTCGGCGGTGCCACTCTGCGTGCCTTCGGACAGCTCGGCATTCTGGAGGCGTTTCTCGAACACGGGCATGCGGCCGATGGCGTGCGCGTATGCCTGCCGCACGGCCCCCAGGTGGCAGAGTTGCCCACGCCGCGCATTGCCGGAGCCCACGTACCGGGCGGTGGTGCCATATTGCGGCCCGTGCTGGCACGCATTCTTGCGGGCGCCACGCGTGCGTCGGGTGCAGACATCCGATTGGGCTGCAGCTTCACCAGACTCCAGCAGGCTGATGACGGCGTGGACGTGGAGTTCACGGATGGCCAGCGTCGCCGCTACGACCTCGTGATCGGCGCGGACGGTCTCTACTCCAAGGTGCGCGAGGCGTTGATCCCCGACGCACCCAAGCCGCGCTACAGCGGTCAGGCCGTCTGGCGTGCCGTGTTGCCCCGGCCTGCCGACATCGACACCGCCACCATTTGGATGGGGCAACGCATCAAGCCCGGTGTGAATCCGGTCTCGAAGACGCAGATGTACCTGTTCGTCACCGAACCCCGTCCGAGCAACGACTTTGTGGATCCAGCCACCTTCGTGCAGAGACTCCAAGGGCTGCTCGAAGAGTTCAGTGCGCCGCAATTGCAGGCCGTTCGAGCGCAGATCAACGAGCAGTCACAGATAGTGTTTCGTCCGTTGGAGGGGTTGCTGGTGCAGCGCCCGTGGTCACAAGGGCGCATCGTGCTGATCGGCGACACCGTGCATGCGACGACGCCACATCTCGCATCGGGCGCGTGCATCGGTATCGAAGATGCTCTGGTGCTGGCCGATGAGCTGGCGCGCGGCAAATCCGGCATACCTGCCGCATTGGCCGCATTTGAACAACGCCGCTGGGAGCGTTGTCGCATGGTCGTGGAAAACTCGTCGCGTCTGGGCGAAATCGAGATCGCCGGGGGCGACAAGGAGGAGCACGCCAACATCATGCGCAGCTCACTGATGGCGCTGGCCCAACCGATTTGAGATGACCATGACCAAAACAAACTCCATGTCTGGACGGCTGGCGTTGATGGTGGGCCATTGCGCCGGGATGGTCGATCTGGTGGCGCTGCCGATTTGGGTCGGAACGTTGGTCGCGCACTATGGTTTCGATCCGCAGCAAGCGGGCATGCTTGCCTCGCTGTTTCTGATCGGCGCGGTGGTGGCCAGCGTGGCGTTGGCTTCACGGTTTGACAGGCTCAACATGCGCGTGGTCGCAACGCTGGGGTTCGGCTTGACCACGCTGGGTTTCGGCCTGGCATCCACGGTGCGCGACTTCGGCACGCTGGCGGTACTGCACGCGCTTTGCGGCCTGGCCCTGGGTGCAGCGCTGAGTGCCACCCACGGCACCATTGCGCGAAGCGGCAATCCGCATCGCTTGTTCGGGTTCGTCGGCATGGCGCTGGCGGTGTTCGGCATTCTGTTCATGGCCGCCACGCCGCCGCTGCTGTCCTCATTGGGTGGCTCGGCGCTGTTCGTCGTTTTTGCAGGCGTGATGGCTGTTGCGACCCTCAGTTCGGCACTTGCGTTTCCCGTCCCTGATGCTGCGCCCGCGCCAGTGCGGAGCACAGGATCACACGAGCGCATTCCTGCTGCTGTGTGGGCAGGCATCTTCGGCATTGCCTGCATGGGCTTGGTGCAGGCCATGGCTTTCAGCTTTCTGGAGCGCGTAGGCAGCGATCACGGCTTCGGTTCCACCGCCATCAACGGGGTGCTGATTGCGTTGGGCATCGTCAACCTTGCGCCGCCCGCGTTGGCAGTGCTTCTGCAAAAGCGACTTGCTGCGCGCACGGTCATGCTGGCAGGAGCTGCGTTGCAGGCGGGACTCGTTGCCGTGATCATGCTGTCCACCCAGTTTGCGCCCTATGCCGCAGCGGCTTCGTTGCTGGCCGCCGTGATGATCTTCACTCACACGTTTGCGTTCGGACTGCTCGCGCAACTCGACCACAGCGGTCGAGCCATGGCCGCCACGCCCGCCATGCTCATGACCGGAGCGGCCATCGGTCCGGTACTTGGCGGCACCTTGGTCAAGAGCTTTGGCTACGGCAGTCTGGCCTTGGCCGCGATGTGCATCGGCACGCTTGCACTGTTGTGCTTTGCAAGACTCCCTTCTTCCCACGCCGCACTGCGGCAAGAGGCACTGACATGAAACGCAAGAACCGCCTGGTCGATCTGTCCATCTACCTGGAGAACGATGTGCTCTCGGATCCACCGCCGTTGGCTCCGAAGATCACCTACCAGAAGCACGCTGACACGATGCACGAGTTTCTGGTCATGCTTCCGGGGACGGCCCCCGAGGACTATCCGGATGGAGAGGCCGCAGCCGTTGAGTGGGTCACTCTGACAACCCACAGCGGCACGCATTTGGATGCGCCCTGGCATTTCCATTCGACACAGGACGCCAAGAACGGCGGCGCGCGCCCGTCCATCACCATCGATCAAGTCCCGCTGGAATGGTGCTTTCAACCCGGTGTGAAGCTGGACTTTCGGCATTTTCCCGATGGGTATGTGGCGACGGCTGCAGATGTGGAGGCCGAACTCGGGCGCATAGGCCATGTGCTGGAGCCGCTGGACATCGTGGTGGTCAACACGCGCGCAGGCTCGCGGTATGGCCACAACGACTTTGTCAGCTCGGGCTGTGGGATGGGCTATGAGGCGACCATGTATCTGCTCGAGCGCGGTGTACGCCTGACAGGAACCGACGCCTGGAGCTGGGATGCGCCCTTCGCCTATACCGCCAAGAAAGTGGCCGAGACCGGCAACAAGGCGCTGATCTGGGAGGGCCACAAGGCTGGCCGGGACATTGGCTATTGCCACCTGGAGAAGCTGCACAACCTGGAAGCCCTGCCTGCGCACGGCTTCACCATCAGCTGCTTTCCGCACAAGATCCGCGGCGCCAGCGCCGGTTGGACGCGCGCCGTGGCGATCTTCGAAGACTGACGCGAGGCATCGCATGCGTGCGCACCTTGACCAGTCCGCGACGCGAAATGGCAAGAGACCCGAACGCTTCCACCCACACCGCAGCATCGCTGCGGCCTGACCCGAACAAAAAGGAGACTTGATGTTCTTTCCTCCCATCCACCGCGTCGTGACTGGCCACGACGCGCAAGGCCGCGCCATTGTCTCGACCGATGGACCGCTGCCCAACGTGGTCGAGATCGCGGCGATTCCCGGCACCATCTTTCATGAAGTCTGGAGTACTTCTGCGACGCCTGCGTCAGTGGACAATGGCGCGGATCCGACGCTTGGTGCCATCGTGCTGCCACCGCCTCGGCATGGCACCCGCATTCGCTTCGTGGACATCCCCCCCGACACCGCCGACTATCTTGCGCATGGGGCTGGTCAAATGCACGACGCCTTCGCGCAAATCGGCGATGCCAAGGCGTCCACGGTGCGTGCGGATTCTCCACATCCCTTGATGCACCGAACGGAATCAGTGGACTACGGAATCGTGATCGAGGGCGAGATGACGTTGGTTCTCGACACCTCCGAGGTGCTGCTGAAAACAGGCAGCGTGGTCGTGCAGCGCGGCACCAACCACGCATGGGCCAATCGATCGGGCCAGCCCTGCCGCATGTTGTTCGTGCTGGTCGATGGGGCTTATGCGCCTGACATTGCCAACGCACTGGAGAGGCACGCATGAAATTCGCGACACTTCGAAATGGCACGCGGGATGGTGCTTTGGTTCTTGTCTCTCGCGACGCGCAACACGCGTTGCCGGTGCCGCGTATCGCAACCAGCCTGCTCGACGCCGTGCAGCGCTGGGACGCGGTTTGTGGACCCTTGGGCGATTTGTACGATGCACTCAACGCCGGGGACAAGACGGGTGCGATGGCCTTCGATCCGCACGCCTGCTCCGCGCCTTTGCCCCGCAGTCCGCAGTGGCTGGATGCGTCGGCCTTTCTGAACCATGGGCGTTTGATGGAGCAGGCCTTCAACGTTCCGCCGATTCCGAATTTCGACACCATTCCGGTCATGTACCAAGGAGCCAGCGACGACTTTCTGGGACCGTTCGAGGATGTGCCGTTGCCGAGCGAGGCACATGGCATTGATTTCGAAGGCGAGTTCGGCGTGGTGCTGGGGCATGTGCCCATGGCCGCGTCACCCGAAGAGGCGGCCAGAGCGGTGCGGCTGATTGTGCAGATCAACGACTGGAGCCTGCGCGCTCTGGGGCAGGAGGAAATGCAGACCGGCTTTGGCTTTCTGCATGCCAAACCATCCACCTCCTTTGCACCCATCGCCGTGACACCCGATGAGCTGGGTGATGCATGGCGCAACGGCCGCGTGCAGATGCGCATGCATGTGCAGTGGAACGGTGAGCGCGTGGGCGAGCCCCACGGAGGCGAGATGAACTACAGCTTCGGCCAGCTCATTGCCCATGCTGCGCGCACGCGCAGGTTGACGGCAGGTTGCATCATCGGATCGGGCACTGTCTCCAATCAGTCCCGCACAGCGGGGTCTGCGTGCATTGCCGAGCGACGCATCATCGAGAAGATCGACCAGGGAGAAATCCGCACCGGCTTCATGCGTTTCGGAGATCGTGTGTGCATGCAGGCCAAGTTCGAAGATGGTCGAAATGGGCCGTTCGGCGAAATTCAACAGCGCGTCGTTCAGGCGGCCGCCCCGCAAGCATGAAAGTGCTTGTCACGGGTGCCGGTGGATTCATCGGCGCGATGCTTTTGCAACTGCTGGCCGAAGGTGGTCTTGGCGGTGGCCAGTCGGTCGCGGCCATTGCCGCAGTGGACCGGATGCTTCCTGCAGCCATGCCGGGTGTGCTGAAAATGGAGGGCGACTTGAGGGACGAGTCCATCCACGCGCGCATCGCGGACTTCGCGCCCGAGGTCTGCTTTCACCTTGCGGCATTGCCTGGAGGGGCCGCAGAGGCCGATCCGGCTGGCAGTCGTCGTGTGAATCTCGATGCCACGATGGACCTGTTTGACCTGCTGGGTGCGATCCCGTGCCAGCATCCCCGCATATTGGTCTACGCCAGCACCATCGCCGTCTACGGAAGCAAGCTTCCGGACCTCGTCACCGACACCACGCCGCTGCGCCCGCCGCTCATCTATGGCGCGCACAAGCTTGCCTGCGAAATTCTTCTGGCCGACTACACGCGGCGGGGTCTGCTCGACGGGCGTGCGTTGCGGTTGCCAGGCATCGTCGCACGACCGAGAACAGCGTCGGGCCTCGCGTCGGCCTTCATGAGTGACTTGCTGCATGCCGTGGCTGCCGGTGAGCCCTTCACTTGCCCCGTTGGTCCACAGGCCACTGCGTGGTGGATGTCTGCACGCCGTTGTGCAGAAAACCTGATTCACGCGGCTGTCATGGACCCAGGCACGGACAGCCGTCGCGCTTGGCCTTTGCCGGTGTTGCGTCTGTCCATGGAAGAAGTGGTGCACACATTGTCCCGGATGTACCGAGTGGACGGTGCCCAACTCGTGCGCTATGAACCGCAGGCGATGCTTGAAGCGGTGTTTGGCCGCTACCCCATGTTGGACGACCAGACCTCGCGTGCGTTGGGTTTGCGCGATGACGGCAGCGCAGAGGAATTGATACGACGTGCTCTCACACATTGATCGCTTGTGTTTTGAAGCTTTGCGTCCGTATGCATCATGACGATGCATCGCTGCCCATCTTCGCAAGGCGCGTGGTTGAGCAGCACCTTTCGCAGAAATCGTCCGGATGAAGCAGTACACCTTGGGAGACAACGTGAAAGAAGAAGCGCTGAACCTATTCGATCTACGCGGCAAGACCGCGCTCGTGACGGGCGCTGCCGGAGGGCTTGGTCAGGCAGTCGCCTTGGCGTTCGCTGCGCACGGCGCCGATCTGGTGCTGGCCGATCGCCAAGGGGCCGCGACTGAATCGGTGGCGGAGCGCTGCCGGGAATGGGGTAGCCAAGTTTCTGTGCTCAGCGCAGACCTCGCCGATCCAGTGCAATCCAAAGACTTGGCGGCCAAGGCGCTCGCGATATATGGAAGCATCGACATCCTCGTGTGCAACGCCGGCATGCAAGGGCCCGCAGGACCGCTGCTTGAAGTCAAAAGTGAAGACTGGCAGCAGGTATTCCAAGTGAATCTGGTCAGCGCTCACACGCTATGCGCGGGCCTCGTTCCTGCGATGGCAGCGCGTGGCAGCGGAAGCATTGTGCTGATGGCCAGCATCGCAGCGCTTCGTGGAAACCGATCCATCGGTGTCTATGGTTTGAGCAAAGCGGCACTGGCGCAGCTGGCTCGCAATCTGGCTGTGGAACTGGGGCCCAGCGGCATTCGTGTCAACGCAATCGCTCCCGGATTGATTCGCACCCCTCTGGCGCAAGGCCTGTTGCAGGATGCTGAATTCATGGCGCGACGACTGTCGATGACCCCATTGCGTCGCGTGGGTGAACCCCATGAAGTGGCCGGCATCGCCGTGATGCTCGCCTCAGCCGCAGGCGCATTCATTACGGGGCAGACCATTGTTGTCGATGGCGGAACGCTGGTGTCTGACGGGGGCTAGTTGAGGGATTGCGAACGTGCTGGCGCTATCGGCCACAAGCTGCTAGTAGGTGAGCGATTGAGCAGTCACTTGGGCGAGGCTCACAGAGCTGTGCCTCGCATCTCTGGAGGTATGAGCGAGGCATGATTCCGATAAACGGGATAGAGCAAGTTCTCTCCGAGGCTAGCTGCAACTGCGACATACGCGCGTCTAAGTTTTGCAACTTCATTGGGTGATTCGAGAGATACTGACTCAGCAAGGAGCTCTGCAAGTTGTGATTCAAACGCAGCGCAAGCGGCCAGGACGCGGTCGGCAAGTGCGGCGTTGGCCAGCAGATTTGATGTAGCCTCAGCGCTGTGCCTCATTTGAACTGGTTCTGTTGATGGGCCATCAGGTAGGAGTTTAAGTACTACGACATCCCCCTCCTTGATATTTACAACCGGCCAATCGATGTACACAGTCTCTGTGTCGTGGGTCTCAATACCGACCAGCCGTAAAACATTCTCTTGGTCGGGCTCCGAGCCACGCACTTCTGTGTTTAGGTGTGCGCTGAGAAACCCGCTGGTCTCAAGCCCAGCAGTACAAATAGGTTGGTCATTGAGCAAGGCCTGAATACGCATGATTATTCGGTTGCAGTGAGGGATGGCCGACTGTACATGAGCGACTAATCACCAATGAACTGTCACTGACTGCTTACTGATGCCATTCTGAATGTCGCTTTTGGGTCGAACAGCGACGACGGTAAACAGCCAGAGGCGGGCCATAGTGACCGACGGCTCGGCGTTGGACTGACTGGCTGGATTCCAAGGTAACGCGTGCATCAACGGATCACACTCGACGTCCGATACGACCTGCCGCAAGAGGCGTGGGACGCTGCAATGGTAGCCTGCAGAGTCTCTCGCCAAGGATGCTCTTCACGAATCGGTGCGAGTAAGTGAAGCACCGTGGCTCTTTGCTCGCTTTATCGGTACCGGTTCGATGCCTTCTGCCGCCCACGCAACGAGGCGCTATTTGGTGACGGACCGGCTGCCGCCCGCAGGCGATGCGCCCAGGGGCGGCTGTTGGCGCGACTCGATGTAATAGCTGACCTTGATGGTGCAAATCCAATTGTCGCCCTTGAACGCCGGGCGCCTGTTGACAGGATTGTTGATGCACTCCGGAGCACCTTCGCCTGTGACCCGGAATTCCTTGGCTGAAGCGAATTCCCTGTATGACGGCTCTTCCTTGGCTCGCTGCCTTTGCGCCGATTCGATGGCGGCCTCTTTGGTCGGTGCCAGCATCGCGCCCGCATAGCCGATGTCGCGGGTGTATCGGTGGAGCGTTTCGGTCGAATTGCCACCGGCGCCGGGCGTTGCGGCATCGTTGGCGGGGGCCGATCTCTGGTTGGCTGCGCCGTTCGCATGGCTGCTTCCCGAATCTGTGCGCTTGCTGTCGTCAGGCCGAGAATTCGCGGTCAGTTGAAGCGGCGCAATATTTCCGGATCCTCTACTGGCCAATACGGGATCTTTGTCTGTCCCTTCCGCTTCGGTCGTGGTGTATCGCACACCGCTCGGCGGCGTTTTGGTCGTTGACACCCAGAACACGGCTCTCAAATAGCAATGCCAGGTATTCTTGCCCTTCAGAGAACGATCCGTGAGGCTGAGATCCCTGCAGATGGGTGGATCCCGCGAAACGATCTTGACATTGAATGCATCTGGGTACTGGCGCCGTGGGCCTGCTTCCCACCCTTTTTCGAGCTCGCGCAAAGCATCTGCCTCAGACGCGAATTTGCTCGGAGCGCCGAAGTTACCTTGGGCGAGAAATGTATAGAGAGGCTTCTTCTGGGGCTGAAAAACCGGCCTTGTCGCTTCCAGATTGTGGCTTCGTTGTGGCGGCGGCGACTCGGCGGCGCTGGCGGCTTTTGGGGGCGGTGGTTCACTGCCTTTGGCAACGATGTCTTTTGCACCCGGATCAATCCAATTGCCATGCAAAGCGACGCCTACGCTATCCCAACTGCTACCAAAGTCTCTTTCATAAGAGCGTTGGGCCTGCTCCATTGTTGGATAGCATCTCAGCCCGGTCAAAAGCAAGAGGCTATTGTTCGGGCTGATTGTGATTTCTCCTTGAACGCGGTCTCTGTTCTCATTGAAAAATCTGAAGGCGTTGTCCTTCAAAACTGCATTCATCAGGGGTTCCCATTCACGCCAAACCAGAGAACTATCGGATGGCGGCAACTTCATCGGATCGAGGGCCACATAGATGAACTTCCCGTCGTCAGTTCTATGGCTCATCCTCAACGCGCCAGGGCTAAAGCAATCACCGGCGAACGATGCGCTCGAAAACAAAGCCGCGCCCAGCATCAGCCCGAGAGCACGTGCAAAATGAAAACTCCGGAAATTCGAGATCATGGAATGGATAAGAAGTAGGTTAGGGCCAAGGGATGCTCTTCGCGAATCGAACGGAAAATATGTGCCGTGGATCGGAATGGGATGCGAGGCGCAAAGCACAGCAATCGCCGGGCACTTGTGAAGAACACCTCGAAATCTTCTCTCATCGCCGCAATCATCTTATTGAAATGCTTGTCACGCCCTGTCCCCGGCTGCTCATTTGTCTCCATTGTTCCTTGGACGGATTCTTGAACCTCTTTGGGGATCTTCTCAAAACCCTTCGTGGAATCAGTGTACGCACGAATGCAGCAAATTCATCAGATAGTCTCTCCACGCGGTGCCCTGAGGTTCGACCTGTTCGCCGAGGCCTCACGCAAGCGCAAGATCGATGAAGTGGGCGATCCGGACGTCAGGTTCCGGATGACTTCACACGCCCGGCCTTGACCGCGTCAGCGCGGGCCCTCGATCTGCTGCGCCAGACCATGAGCCCGGTGACGGCCATCACGCAAGTGGCGACTCCGGCCAGAAAGACGGCGATGCGCCCCCACAGTGCGAGGATGCGGCCGGTGTGCAGCGGGTATTGCCAGATCACAAACCGTTCGCCATTGGTGGCGTGGTGGTAGCCATACAGCGCGCGCAGTTCACCGGTTTGGTCGTCGATGTAGACCTGTTCGTAACGCAGGCTGAAGGCGCGTTCCAGCATCCCGGGTTCCTTGAATGCAATGCGATACACACCTTGTTTGGCCAGATGGTTGGCATACCAAGGTTGATAGTTCAGCGTCTGCGCGGGCAATCGAGCGCGGGCGCGGACTACGGCTTCGTCGATGCCGAACGCGGGCTGCCGCTGCCTGTCCTTGATGACTGGAAGTGACCGCGCGGGATGCTGATGCACCGTCGAGAACCAGTTGACCACGGGTTTGAACACTTCGTCGGCGAGGCTGAAATACACACCCGAGATGCCTAGCATCAGCGCGAAGGGAAGGCTCCAGAGACCGACGCTGCGGTGCAGATCGAACGTGACACGGGTGGCGGATGCGCCGCGTTTGATGCTCCATGCGGGCTTCCACTTGTTCCAGAATTCTTGTCGCCAGGACGCCATGCGCGGCAGCGTGAGCCATGCGCCAAGCAGGGACGAGACGAGCCACACGATCGCGACTGTGCCCGTCAGCCACATGCCCCATTGGCCGGGCAATTGCAGTCTGCGATGCAGCACGTCGATGAATGGAATGAGGTGTGCGCGGTCCAGCCGCAATGCTCCCCATTGGCGCTGTCCAAGTATTTTCCCGCTTCCTGGATCGACGTACAGACGATCGAAGCCGAGGTCATACGGTCTGTTGTTCGCCGCATCAATGCGCGGAACCACACGCACTTCATACGTGCTGCCGGCGGGCGCGCTCAACGGCAGCAGACTCACGCGCAAGCGCGGGTCGGCATGCTGGATGCGGTGGGTCAGCTCATCTGCGCCCAGTGCGGGCTGCACCTGCTCCACGCGCAGCAGGCGAGGGTTGAGCCATGCGTCGATCTCATGCGCAAACACCAGTACGCTGCCAGTGAACGCGATCACCAACAGAAACAGCAACATGGCGAGACCAAGGTAGCGGTGCAGCGCTACCCAGAGCTTGCGGGCCATCACCGGATCACCAGTGGTGCGTGTAGCTCGCCGTCAAAGTGGCACCAGCGGCAGGCAGGCGGCTGTCGTTCTTGCCGCTGCGCATGAGCTGGCTGTACAGCGGCAGGTAGTGCTTGTTGAACAGGTTTTGCACGCCCACGGTGAGGTGATTCTTGTTGTCGAACTGATAACGTCCGACGACATCCACGCTGTAGTAGCTCTTCACATCGGCGCGGGCGAACTGGGTCTTGCCATCAGCCAGGCGATAGTCGCGCGCGCCAAACCAGTTGAACTGGGTGCGCAGGCTCCAGCGCTCGCTTGGGCTGTACTGCACATAGCCGGTGATCTTGACCGGCGGAATGCGGTAGCCCGTCATGATCTGATCGCTCGTCGCGCCGGGCGGAGTCTCGCGGCCCTGCATCCAGGTCAGCGTGCCGCCAGTGGACCATTCGTCGCCGTAGTGATCGGCAGTCAGCTCCACACCGCGAATGCGCTCTCGCGTGCGGGTGAGGTGCAGGCCGTTGTTGAACGACTGCACCGCGCCCAGATTGGAGCGTGAGTGAAACACCGCGAGCGTGGCCATGGTGCTGCCGAAAGTGCCGCGCCAGCCGATTTCGTAGTTGTCGGTCTTGACGGGTTCAAGCTCGGAGGAGTTGATGTCGAACTTGGCTCCGGCATTGCGCAGTTGCAGGCCTACATCGGGCAAGTCGAAACCCTGACTGACCGATGTGTAGAGCTCGTGCCCCTTCACTGGTTTGAAGGCCACGCCCGCGTTGTAGAGCACAGCATCGTAGGCTACCTTGCCGCCGGACACCGTGGCTGGATTGCTCAGGCGCGACTGCGACAGAGGCTGGAAGTCATCGAAGCTCGCTCGCGATTTTTCATAACGCAAGCCACCTTCAGCCGACCATTGGTCGTTGAACTTGTGCTGAAGCTGCGCGAACGCCCCCGCGCTTTTCACGCTCACCCAGGGCATGTAGATGCGCTGGCCGGTGCGACGAAACACGAGCCCGCCGCTGGCGTCATAGGTGGCTGCATCGAAGGTGTCCAGCGGCATGTTGCTGCGCTCCTGAATGTAGTCAGCACCCCAGACGACCTTGGTGTTCTTGTCCTCGCCCAACGGCGTCGTGATGGTCAGGCGTCCGCCGAACACCTTGTTGTTCTGCATGACCTGATCGACGAAGTTGCCACGGTTGGTGTTGGTGCGCGAGTCCGATGGCACAAAGCGCACGTAGTTGTCGCGACCGTAGACCATGGCGGACAGCATGCTGCCGGCCAGATCCTTGTGTTCGTAGCTGGCGCTCAGCAAGGTGTTCTCGATCTGATTCTGCTCTTCGAGTTGCAGGCCCTTGATGGCTCTGGCGGTCGCGCCGCCGAGAGGCGCCTTGTTGACGCTCGGATCGCTTGCGTAGTCGGACTTCTGGTGCGTGCGCAGGTGGCTGGCTGCGAGCTGGATGCGCTGGTTGGCATCGATGCGAAACCCCAGTTTTCCTCCAAGGCTGTAGGTGTTCGAATCGAACAGATCGCCCTGACTGGCGTCCGGCGCAATGCGGTTTCCATGACCGTCGAAAGCACCGCCCGTGCGGCGTGCCGAGATATCGACCTCGTAATCAACCACCTCGCCAGCGCCCGACATGTAGTGCTGCACCTGAGCGCCCAGCCCCTCGCTGCTCAGTTGGGACAGCGATGAGTCGAACCCCACCGTGGTGCGCGCCACCGACTCGCCGCCCACGGGCCGCGTCGTCACCGAGATCACACCGCCGGTTGCGCCACTGCCGTAGATAGCGTTGCTGCCGCGCAGCACCTCGACGCGCTCGATGCGGCTGAGGTCCACATTGGACAGATTGCGCGAGCTGTCGCGGTTGGTGTTCAACGGAATCCCATCGACCAGCACCAGCACATTGCGCCCGCGCAGCGTCATGCCGAAGTCGCTGAGATTGCGGCTGGAGTCCGAGAGACCCGGCACGCTTTTCGCCAGCATCGTGCCCAGATTGGGCGAGGTGGCACGCAGGTCGCTCAACTCCTGACCTTCGATGACCGTGACCTGTCTGGTCGGCTGCATCAGCGAGCTGTCCGAGCGCTGGTCTGTGACCACGACGGTGGGCAATTGCACGGACGGCTCGCTTGTGGCAACAGCGTTTGCACCGGCTGCAGGAGCGGGCGCCTGTGTGTTTTGCTGCGGATGAGCTGCCGATTCGCGAATCTGCAGAGCACCGCCCGGCAGCGCTTCCACGGACAGCTTCGATCCCTCCAACGCCTTGCGCACGGCTTGCTCCGCCGTCAGCGAACCGTGAATCGGCTGTGCACGCAAACCCTTGAGCAACGTGGGATCGGCGACGATGCTGCGTCCCGTCAGCTGACCGATGCGCGTGATGGTTTCGGCCAGCGTACCGGCCGGGACTTCAAGGCGCACGGCCGCTGCCTGTGTGCTGTCGGCAGCATGACTTGCCATTGAAGACGCTGCGCAGACAACGAGCGTGGCAAACGCCAGCGCATGCAGGGTGGGGCGTCGGGAAGGATGGGTTGGGAGGCTGGAGGGGGTCACGGGAAAAATCCTTTTCGCTCTGTACTGACTACCTTGTGCGGCGAAACGGAAAATCCCCTCAACTATTTTCATGCCCTGTTCAGCGAGCGTTCTTGCGGTCGATGGAGACCAGTGGCCCGAGGTGGCGGATCTGCACCGGCAGGATCTGGGTGAGCGTGTTCAGCAGTTCCTGCACGTCCAGCCGGAAAATCCCGAAAACCCGCAGTTCCGAGACCGCAGGCGACACACGAATGAACCCCGGAAAATAGGCCTGAAGCGCCTCGACCACCTCCGCCAGAGACCAATCATCCACTGCCAGCATGCCCTGCTGCCAGGCAATGCGGTTCAATGCATTGCCGAGCAGACGCTCCAGCTTGAGCGCATTGAAGCTCGCTCCTTCGCCCGTGTTCAGAACCGTCTGCGAAAGCTCTCGCGGCTGAAGAGTGACTGCGTTGTCCATCGCAACCACCTCGGTGCGATCCGCATGGATGCGGCTCATCACGCGGCCAGATTCCCATTGCACCAATCCATCTCTGGTGTGAATCCTGAGTGGTGAAGACCCCGCAAATGACCGCGCAGCAAGCAGTGCTCCGGCGCGATGCTGCAGCTCGGGCACGCCCGATTCGTAGCGCACGTTGACTGCGGATCGCGCGTCCAGCAACACGGTCGATCCATCGGCCAGCGTGAACTCGCGCCGCTCGCCTGTGCCTGTGCGCAGATCGGCCATGACCTGCCCGAGCGGAGTCAATCTGTCGGCAACCAAGGCCGTCGCGACACCCACGCCCGCGATGGCCAGCGCTCCACGCAGCACACGGCACCGTCGCGTTCTGAACAGCGCCTGCATGGCGGCCTGCACATGGACTCCTTCGGCTTGCGATTGCAAGTTGCGAACGGTGGTCAGCGGCGCAGACAGCGCAGTGCTCACACGCGTCCATGCGGTCCGGTGCAGCGCGTCCTTGCTGAGCCAATGCTCAAACGCTTGACGATCCGCGTCGCTGAGCGTGGCCGCTTCATGGCGCACCAGCCAATCGACGGCGGCATGCATGGCTTGCTCGTTGGAGGATGACGCCATGCTCATGCCGTGCAGTTCACGCATTGAAGCAAAGCGCGCTTTATGTGGCGCTCGACCGTAGCCAGCGAAACGCCCATGTGCTCGGCAATCTGCGGATAGCTCATGCCATCGAGCCGCGACAGCAAGAACGCCGTCTTCACCGGCAGCGGCAGCGCGGCCAGCGCGCGGTCGATCTGGCAGATGGCCTCCACCAGCATTGCATGTTCTTCGGGCGAAAGCGCGACTGCTTCGGGCATGTGGCGCAAAGTGTCCGCATACGCCTGCTCCAGATCCTGACGCTGCCAGAGCTTGATCAGAATCCGCTTCGCAATCGTCGCGAGAAACGCGCGCGGCTCCCGAATCTCCGAACGCCCGCCATCCTCCGCCAGTTGCAGGAACGTCTCCGACGCCACATCTTCGGCCTCGCAATGACAGGACACCCGACGCATCAAGCGTCCGCGCAGCCACCCATAGTGCTGGCGAAAGATGTCATCCACTTCGACATGGAACGGAATCGATGGCATGGCGCGTCAGATGAAGAAAATGACGCGCATCATAATTGATAATGATTCTTGTTATTGGTTTGTGGGGAAATCCAACAGGCTCAGCGCTTCATCGGCAGATCCCATCCATGCGAGCGACCTTGCAGCGAACGTCTGTCGGCACGCAGCGGATCAGATCTCGCCAATGGGGGTGAGCCCGAGGTAGGGAACAATGGACAGATGCCTATACTGCTGTTGAGTGACTCAATAACAATCAACAGGAGAAAGCGCATGTTTCGTTCCGTTGGCGGTGCTCTGCTTGCAACCGTGACATGGTTGGTCTCAACGACCGCATCAGCCGCGTTGCCGCAGCCCGGACTCTGGACATTCGACGGCGAGTCCAACGGAAAACCGGGCCGTGGCATCCAGATCGACCGCCAGGATGGCGACCGCATCATCGTCACCTATTTTGGTTATCGAGCCGATGGCTCTGCGACGTTTCTGCAAGCGGGCGGTCACATCGAAGACGATGGCAAGACCTTCTCTGCCGAGCTGAACGAATACAAGAACGGCCGCGCCATGGACGGTGAGGCGCGTACGGGCGAGCTGGCAAAAATGGTGGGCAACGTGCGCATGGAGTTCGACACATCCACGGCGGGAAGCATCACGCTGCCGGGTGAAGAAAAGCGCTCCATTTCCCGTATCGCATTCAATGAACATCGCAATCGTCTGAACAATCAGTTCTTTGTCACGCGAGTGCAGTTTGATGACGAGAAGGTGGCAAGCGATCAGGCATGGTTGAAGTTCAGCGTGAATGGCGACCAAGTGCTGTTCGATCTTTCGCCGCTGAACGCTGATGGACCCTGCTCGTTCAAGGGAGGCTTGAACCCTGCAGGGGATGGCTTCACGTCCAAGGGGACCTACACATGTGGAGACGTCATCACCTCACATCCGAAATCGTTCTATCGACTCGACGAGTTGAAGGTGGACCCCTTGGGATTCATCTCCGGCACGCTAAACGTCAGCAACAATGCCGAGATGTCGAATTCGCGCACGACCAAATTGTTTGGCTACTGCTATCGAATCCCGGATGCAGTGATTCTCGGCGTGCCCGGCCAAGGTGATCGCTGCTCGGCCGCGCAGCTTGAGTGAGCCCACTTCGGAGGGGCCAAGTGGATGCGTAAAGCAGCGATCCAGGTTTGAACGCGCGCAGGGGCCAAGAGATGGCGCAGGGCGCGTTCGTTCGTTCATTCGCTCAGTCGGCGTATGCCCCTGCGGCCTTGATGACGGCACCCCATTTGGCGATTTCTGCTTGCACGAACTTCTTGTGTTCGGCGGGCTCGATCCGTTTGTCGGTGGCGATCACGGCGCCTAGTGCTTCTTCTCGTTTGATGAACTCGGGATCCTTGAGTGCAACTTTCAGCGCATCGTTGATGGTCTTGACGACCGCTGCGGGCGTGTCCTTAGGTGCATAGAGACCGTGCCAGATGGTGACTTCAAAGTTGCCCAAGCCCGATTCCTTCAAGGTGGGCAGATCCTTGAGGCTTGGCGTGGTCAGTCGTTTGCCCGTCGTGACAGCGTAGGCCTTCACCTTTTTGGCTTCGATCTGACCGCTGGTGTTGGTGGTTTGATCGCACAGCAGGTCGACCTGGTTTCCCATCAGGTCCGCGATGGCGGGAGCCGCACCTTTGTATGGAACGGGCGTCATGTCGGTCTTGAGTTCCGCCTGGAACATCAAGCCACACAGGTGAGATGCGGAGCCCACGCCCGCATTGGCCAGATTGATGCTGCCCTTGTTGGCCGCGACCCATTGAACGAGTTCCTTGTAGTTGTTGGCGGGCAGTGTGGGCTTGCCGATCAAGGTCATGGGCACATCGTTGATGATGCCGAGATACTCGAAGTCCGACTCCACGTTGAACGACAACTTGCGGTAGAGGCTTGGAATGGTGGCCATGCCGATGTGGTTGAGCAGCAGGGTATAGCCATCGGGCGTGGCGCGGGCTACCTTGGCGGCACCGATCGAGCTGCCAGCGCCAGCCGTGTTGTCCACCACGATCGTGGCGCCGCCCAAGGGTTTGCGAAGGGCTTCGGCCAGGTCACGCGCCACGCGGTCCGTGGGACCCCCGGCGGTGAATGGCACAACAATCGTGATGGTCTTGCCGTTGGCAGGAAAGCTTTGCGCATGGGCGCCGAAAGTGCTCAGGACTGCAGCGGATGCCACTGCGAGAGGGAAGAGGATGTTCATGGTGTTTGCTGTTTAGGGGCAATGGATGGGAGGGCAAGGGCAACGGCAGCAGAGATCACTGCGGACGCTGACGTGGAACGACGCGTGTCGACAGCGCTGGCGACGTGTAGGCCGCATCGAAGCTGCAGCCCTTGCCGTAGGTGGCCTCCATGCCCGTGCAGGCGGTGGCGATTCCAGCGGCCGTGGGCTTGGCGCCCGTGTTTACCCAATGCAGCAGCGCATTCATCAGCGTGGGATAAGTGGGATCGCTGATGAAGCTGTGCGTGCCATTTGTCGTGAAGGTCTGCACCAGACGATCGCCGCTGCCGCCTTGCTGCATCACATCGCGAAAGCGCGAGTCGAGCTCCACAAATGCAGTGGGGTCGCCGATCCATTTGGTGGAGAGCACGGGGACAGGAATCTTGCCGACCGGGTCGGTGTCGGTTGCGAACTTCTGGTAGGCGGTGGGATCGGCCTTGTAGCGCAACACACCTGCGTTGAGGGCCGCATCGTCGGCAGATCCGGTGTAGATCGCGCCTTCGTTGCCAAAGGGGCTGGCGCCACCAGTGCGCTTGGCCGAGATGTCCTGAAAGTGCATCGTCGCCCAGTTCATGTGCGACTGAATGGCACTCTCGGGAATCTTGATCACGTTGACGATGGTTTGAATCTTGGCTTTCTGCTCGGGCGTGCGATCGGCAGCGGGTTTGTTGAGTGCCAGGCATTCGCTGACGCGCAGCGCCACGTCCGCCTGTTTCATGGTGACGTTGGCGGGCAGGCCGAGGTTGAGCGCGTAGGGCTGTTCGGTGGGACGTGGGTGGTTGCCGCAAAGGTACTGGTAGACCACCCGCAGATCGAGCCGGAAATCATAGGATCTGGTTCCCCCGCCGAGCACGCCACTGGTGAGCAGAACTGCATCGTAGGGACGCTCTCCCACCGTGTCTTCGGTGAACATCTCCGCGCCCTTGGCTGCCACGCCAGCGCCCCATGATTGACCATGCAAGATGGTTTTGGTGGGCACGGCCACATGCTTGCGGAAGATGCCGCGCAGTCGCTCCGTGTCTTCGGCGGCGGCGCGCACTTCCACGCCGCCCTGGCGGTAAGAGGATCCCGCCCATGCGTATCCTGATTTCACCATGATGGACCAGCGGGTCAGGTCTTCCATGGATCGGTCCAGATCGGGTGCGGCAAGATCAGGCCCCCCGTGTGCATGCATCACCAGAGTGCCATTCCACTTTGCGGGGACTGCGATCATGTAGAACGCTCCCTTGGAGTCGCGTCCGGACAGGCATTTCGCGTCGGTGGGAACATCTGCGGGGCAAGTGGCCAACACGGGCGCGGACTCGTTGGACGTGGAAGGCCCTTGCAATACCACGGAGCCGCCGCCGCAGCCGGTCAGTGCCAGCAGTGCCAGCAGGGGTAGGCGGTATGTCGGAAGATGTGATTTCATCGGTTTGTCTCCAGTCAGGCGTTTTTTGCTCGTGAGGCTCGCTGCGAAGCTGGGGGTCAGCGGTTGTCTTGCGAGGGCATGGCTTGTATTCTGGTTTGGCTTGTGAAATATTTCAAAGATTTCTAAAATATCAATTGCATACTTTTTGAATATATGGAACTGCGTCATCTCCGGTACTTTCTTGCGGTGGCCGAATGCGGCCATATCACGCGTGCCGCAGAGCGTCTGGGCATCCAGCAGCCGCCGTTGTCGCAGCAGATTCGGGCGCTGGAGAGCGAACTGGGCAGTGCGCTTTTTCATCGCCATCCCAAGGGTGTGGATCTCACCGATGTAGGCCATGAGTTGCGCGCGGAAGCCGAGCGGCTGCTGGCCGACTTTCATGCCATGCAGCAGCGCATCGAGGCGTTTGCGCGCGGGGAGCGGGGCCATCTGCGGGTGGGCTTCACCAGTTCAGCAGCGGCCCATGCGTTCACCCCGGAAGTGCTGCGCACCTGTCGCAAGTCGCACCCCGACATTCTGCTGAGCGTCAGCGAGAACAACGCAGCCGAAATCACCGAAGCCGTCGCTGCGCAGCGTCTGCATTGCGGCTTTCTGCGCGTTCCGGTGGCACAGCCCGATGGATTGGCGTTCGAGTCCCTGCTTCAGGAAGAGTCGCTGCTGGCCATTCCGGTCGATCATCGATTGGCTCGCAACAGCGCCAAGCCCGTGATGTTGGACGAGCTTGATGGCGAAAAACTGGTGCTGGTGCGCAGGCCCGGTGCGCCGGGCCTTTATGCCAATCTGCTGGCACTTTGCGCGCGGCGCAACGTTCACGTGGAAGTGGCTGCAGAGGTCGAGCGCATGATGACCAATGTGAATCTGGTCGCCGCAGGGGTAGGGCTGTCCATTGTTCCGGCATCGATCAAGGGCTCGCACCATCAGGCGGTGGTTTATCGCTCGTTCGATCCTTCGGTCAATCTCTGGGCTCCGTTGACCTTGGTGTACCGAGCGCATGACTGCGACGGTCCTTTGGGGACTTTCATCGCATTGGCCAAGAAGCTGGCCAAGCGCCATGAGTCCAAAAGCAGGTGAGCGCATGTCCGGATGGCAAGGGCTGACCCCGGCAAACTCCCAGCAATGGTCCCGACGGGCCATGCTCCTGAGTGGGTTGGTTGGAGCATCGCTCGTGATGTCGGGGGAAATGGCCGTTGCCACGGCGGCGCAGAAATGGCCGGGAACTGGTCTCAAGATTCTGGTGGCTTATCCGCCGGGCGGTGTGAGCGACCTGGTGGCGCGCGCCTTGGCCAAAGAGATGTCCGATCAACTCAAGGTGCCGGTGATCGTCGAGAACCGGTCCGGAGCGAGTGGAACGCTGGCGCTCGAACTGTTGCAACGCAGTCCGCCGGATGGTCAAACGCTGGTCTTCACCGCTGCAGCAGCCGTGGGCCTTGTGCGCAATGCGGCTGCGCGGCGTGCAACAACACCGGGGGCTGCTGCTCCATTGCCCGTGCAGCCTGTGGCGGGTGTCATGCGTACGCCGCTGCTGCTGGTGGGCACGTCTGCACTTGAATCATCTGCTTTCGCCGACATGATCGAAGAGGCGCGCAAGCACCCCGGAATGCTGCGCTGGGCGACGACGGGCGAGGGCACCACGGGTCACACGGTCCTGCAGCGCGTGAGTCAACATGCGGGTGTGCGCATCACCCATGTTCCGTACAAGGGCGGTGGACAGCAATTGACGGATGCGCTCGGCGGTCACTTCGAGCTGCTGTCCACCAACGTGGCACCAAGCCAGCTCGCGGCGTTGCGTGAAGGGCGCTTCAAGGCGCTGGCTGTAGGTGCGCCGCGCCGTCTGCCCGTGCTCCCGGAGGTGCCGACACTCGCGGAGCTGGGCTACCCGTCCGCGAATCTGGATTCCTTGTTCGGACTCTTCGTACCCCGTGGAACGCCCGCCAACGTGGTGGCGCTCCTCAACGAGTCGATCGAGCAAGCCCTTCGCTCGCCATCGATTCGCAATCGCCTGCTCGATGCCAACAACCAGCCGTACGAAGGCTCTGCGCAGGACTTTGCGCTGCAGGTGGAGCGCGAAACCGATCGTTGATTCAAGGACCTCTCTTCATCAAGGGTTGTCCGCGCAAGTCGCTGCAAGGATGTGACAAGTGCATATGCAAAACATATGCAGATCGACAGTTCGACATATTTTACTTTCGGCTGCGTCGCACTTAGCATTTGTCATAGCTGCACCCAATGGGTTCGGTAAATACCAAATAAAGAGACAAATATGCGACCCTTTGCACTTCAGCGAGCGCTTGTCAGCGCACTTCTCGTGGTTCCTGCGGTCTGGAGCTCTGCGACCTGGGCCGATGCATTTGCGCCCGGCAATCTGGTGGTCTACCGGGTGGGGGACGGCAGCCGCAGCCTGACCTCAACCGGCAATCCGGTGTTTCTCGATGAATATCGGCCGAGCGGTGAGCGCGTGCAGTCCATCGCCATGCCCCAAGCCCAAAGCGGCGCGCAGTATCCGTTTGCAGGTGGCGGAACTGCCACTTCGGAAGGTTGGCTCACCCGTTCGCAGGACAAGCGCTGCCTTGTGGTGCCCGGTTACGGTCGTGATCCGGCAGTGACTTCCGGGAATCTGGTGAGTGCTGCAAGCATCCCACGCGTCGTCGCTGTGGTGTCGCGCTCTGGTCAGATCGACACGTCAACAGCCTTGAATGACTTGGCCACCGGCACCAACAATTTCCGCGGGGCTGCCAGTACAGATTGCACCAGCCTGTGGGTGACGAGCAGCCTGGACGGCACGCGCTCGGCAAGTGTCGGCGCAAGCACTTCGTCTGCCGTGGCCGCTACCCCCGCTGGCGGACGTGTCGTCGCCATCGTGGATGGACAGCTCTACAACTCGTCCAATTCAGGCACGAACACGTTCAAGGGCGTGAACCGCATCGGATCGGGAACGCCTGCCACGGCAGTGACCGCGACCCGACTGTCGGGTCTGACCGATGCGCTGACACCCAGCCCCTACGGCTTTGCATTCGCCGATCTGGATGGAACGCCTGGCGCGGACACCTTGTATGTGGCGGACGACAGCAAAGGCATCACCAAATTTTCGCTGCAGTCCGGAAGCTGGGTCGCCAAAGGCACGGTAGGTTCGGAAAGCGATGAGTTCCGTGGCCTGACGGCGATGGTCTCGGGCACCACGGTGAACCTGTACGCGATACGTGGGGCGAACACGCTCGTTTCCATCACGGACAACAGTGGCGCAGGCGGCAACTTCAGTGCCACGCCCAATGTGATCGCGAATGCGGCATCGCTCACGGCATTCCGTGGGGTGGCGCTGACGCCGGAGATCAGCGTCACGGCGAGCGCAACGAGCGGCCCCAACGGAAGCATCACTCCCGCAAGCCGAACGGTCTTTCAGGGCGAATCGGCGTCCTTCACCGTCAACGCGGATGCCGGTTACACCCCCGTCGTTGGCGGCACCTGCGCCGGAACGCTGGTCGCAGGAACCTACACCACGCAGGCCCTTGCGAGCGACTGCAGCATCAATGTCAGCTTCACACTACAGACAACGCACACCGTGACGCCATCGGCGAGCAGCGGCGGCAGCATTCAGCCGCCCGTGCCACTGACCGTGATCGCCGGTGAAACGGCCACCTTCACGGTCGAGCCGCAAGCCGGATACACGGCATCCGTGAGTGGCAGCTGTGGCGGAATGCTGAATGGAACGACCTACACCACCGCCGCAGTCAATGGAGATTGCAGCGTTCAGGCCCTGTTCGCACTGCAAAGCTTCATGGTCACGCCCCAGGCGGGCCCGAATGGCAGCATCAGCCCCGCATCGCCGCAGGCGCAAACCTATGGCAGCAAGGCCAGTTTCACCGTGACACCACAGTCCGGCTACTCCGCTGCGGTGGGCGGCACTTGCG
Source organism: Diaphorobacter sp. HDW4B (assembly GCF_011305535.1). Classification (GTDB taxonomy): domain Bacteria; phylum Pseudomonadota; class Gammaproteobacteria; order Burkholderiales; family Burkholderiaceae_C; genus Diaphorobacter_A. The sequence goes on along the minus strand of NZ_CP049906.1, from coordinate 689,194 downwards.
GCGGCGCACTCTCGGGCTCCACCTACACCACGGAGGCCATCGCTGCGGATTGCACGGTGGTTGCCACCTTCGCGGCCTTGCCGGTCTTCAACGTCACCTCCACGAGCAAAGGCCACGGCACCGTGACGGCCACCACGCCTTTGGGTGTGGCGCAGGGCCAGACAGCCAGCTTCACCGTGGTTCCCGATGAGGGATATGCCGTTGCCGTGCGCGGCACCTGCGGTGGGCAACTGCAAGGCAACCTGTACACGACCAAGCCAATTGCCGAGGCCTGCACGGTCGATGTGACGTTCGCCAAAAAGGTCATTCTCTTTCTTGGCAACAGCTACACCTTCGGCCGCATCGATCCCGTGATGAGCTACAACACGGACAACGTCACCGATCTGACGATGGCCATGTGGCAGCGTGATGCTACTGGCTCCAATGAAGACGAGCCGCATCCATGGGGTGGCATTCCAGGGGTTTTCAAGAAGCTGAGCGACCAAGCCGGACTCGACTATGACGTGTCGATCTCCGCGCGCAATGCAGCTTCCTTGCGCGGCCATTTTCTGAACTCCAATCCCGCAGGATGGGACCTGCGTGGCAACGCCGCCTCGCAGAAATGGACCACGGTCGTGTTGCAGGATTTGAGCGATGAGCCACTGCCGCCCGGGCGCAGCCACAACGCGAATCTGCCGTACTTCAATGCCTACGCGGACAAGTTCCAGCAATGGATTCACGAAGGAGCGAGTGGTGCCTTCACCGAAACACAACTGTTCGGCCCCGATTGCCCCGCCATCACCGGCGCTTCGCAGGCCACCTGCGATGCCAGGCGCAATGTGCCCGAGCCCAATCCGAATGCCGATGCGCACACCGACATCTATCTCTACCAGACTTGGGCCCGTCCGGACCTGATCGCGCCCAACGGCTCGAACGTCAGGGGAACGACCTACTCCGCGAGCGAAGGCCTCGAAGCCATGACCGCAGATTTTCATGCGGGATATTTCGGACGTGCCGCCGCCAACTCCCGCTTCAAAGGCGTGTCCCCGGTTGGCGATGCATTCCTGCGCGCAGTGGTGTCGGGTCTGGCCATGCGAGATCCGTATGTGCCTGACGCGAACAAGCTCAACCTCTGGTACACGGACTACTTTCATCCCAGCAAGTACGGCTCGTATCTCAGCGCACTCGTGCACTTTGGACGCATCTCCGGCATCGATCCAACGACTCTGGGCGCGGGCGAACTCGCAGCGGTGGATCTGGGCATTGCATCGGCCGACGCGGTCGCCCTGCAAAAGATTGCCAAAGCCACCTTGGTCCCTGCAGCGCCCACCATTGTCAGCGTGACGGCGGGTGACGGTCAGGTGGAGCTGGCCTTCACGCCAGCAGACAATCTTGGCCATCTCGACGTGCTGGAGTTCACCGCGACCTGCGGCTCTCGAAGCGCCAGCGCAACGGTCTCGCCCATCGTGATCTCCGGGCTGACCAACGGCTCGCCCGTGACCTGCACGGTCGTTGTACGCAACAGCGTCGGTGCGGGAGACGCTTCTGCTTCTTCGCTCAGCGTGACACCCGCGTCCACAGCGACGGCCCAGTGCGGCAGTGCGCAGGGCATGGCGAGCGTGATCATGCCGCGCGCCAACCTCTGCGCGGTCGGCAATGCCTCTGCGGTGACATCCGCCAATGGAACCTACAACTGGTCCTGCGTTGCCGAGGCGTCCAATGGCCCAGCGGCTTCATGCTCGGCCCCATGGGCGCAAACACCAACCTCCTCAGGCACAGCGACTGCGGGCGTCAGCGAAGGTTGGAACTTCCGCTCCGCCGCCTTCATCCCCGCGTCGTCAGCAGGACAAGCACCTGCCAATGTGAGCTTCCCACACGGCTTGTTTGACTTCGTGCTGGAAGGCGGAACACCCGGAAGCACTGCGCAGGTGACGGTGACCTTCCCGAACACGTTGCCTGCTGGGTCGGTCTACTGGAAATTCGGCCCTACACCCCTCGGCCACGGATGCACGGATGCTGCGAGCTGCGCTGCCCCCCACTGGTATGTCTTTCCCGACGCCACGTTCGATGGCAACACGGTGCGACTGAACATCACCGACGGTGGACTGGGCGATGACGACCTCAAGGCCGACGGAATCATCGTGGATGCAGGCGGCCCCGGCGTCGTCGCTACCACGGTCACTCCCAATGCGGTGGCAGTGCCTTCGCTTTCGCCATGGGCGCTGGCCTTGTTGGCGATGTTCCTCGCATGGGGCGGCAAGGCTGCGGTAAGCAGGCGACAGCACCAGGGCTGACGCAACCAAGCTCTCCAAACGCTGGGATATGTGGGCTCAAAAAAGTGAGCCTTCCGCATCTAAAGGCGGAAGGCTCATCACTGTTCAAAATGCGCGAAAAAGCCCGTTGTGGCGCTTTGCTCCCAACCACGGGATCTGCACAAAGCCCCCAGCGATTCCTTCTTCAATCAATAGGAACAATGCGCACGCTCGGCTGGCTTTTGGCGTCGGCCGCACCTACCGCCACAAACAGTCGGCGATGGTTTTCGTCATACGCCACGCCCTTGATCTTGGGCCAGCCGCTGGCAACGACGCTGGTTTCGCCCTTGGGGCTGATGCGGAACAGCTTGCCGCCCGAGCCGCCGAAGAACAAAGTACCGTCCGAAGCGGCAGTCATCAGGTCGATGCCGTCGAGCGTGGTGAACGTGGCAATCACCTTGCCATCTGCAAGCGTTGCGGGTGTGGCACGTACTTTGGCAAGCGAGTAGGAAAGCACGTTGCCCGTATTTTGGTCGCTCACATAGATCGTGTCGCCCACCACGGCCAGGCCCACGGGTTTGCCAAGTCCGGTGATGAGTTCGCGCTCGCTGGCGGTGGTGCCGCTCAGCTTCAGTTCGCTTACCGCGCCTGATCCACCCTTGATGAACCAGCCGTCCAGCAGTGCACCGTCGGGCGTGGTGGTGATGCCGATGCGTCGGCGAAGCTTGTCTGTTCCGCTCAGGTTGTAGGCATTGCCGGTCTTGGGTGCACCGACCACGGAGCCATCGGTGCCGAAGCCAAAGCGTGTCACGTAAAGCGTGCCATCCGTGGTGCGTGTGAGCTGGCCCAGCGTCGCGCCGCTGGTGGGTGCCGTTGGCAATGCCGCGTACTGCGTGAATTGGGTGCCGCCGTCCCACGCGCGAATGTTGTTGGCTGCATCGTCGGTCAAAAACAGGCGGCTTTCCGACTTGTCCCAATACAGACCGTTGAGCTCGGCGGACACGCTCAGCGTGGTCGGTCCGCGATCCGTATCACTGCCTCCACCGCCGCAGGCAGACAAGGCGACAGCAGCACAGGCGGTGCCGATCAGCAGCATGCGACGCATGCCGGAAGTCCAACGCGAACCGCTCAGGGTGGCAGTGATTGATTTCATAGTCTCTTCGTGTGTTGTGAGATGAGTGAATCGCTATTATATTTTGGAATAGCGGGTTAACATTCTCGTCCTATGCGCATCCCAACCCACGAGATAGATCAACCCCATCGCACGAGCCAGCCTCGCTCAGCGCACCTCCTGATGGCCGCGCTGCTGGTTGCGCTTGGCGTGCAAGCCTGCGGAGGGGGCGGCTCGTCGGCAGCGACGACAACGCCGGACAGCACGACGCCCGAAGCCGCCGTGTGGCAATGGAAACTTCCACCCGGATTCACGGCTCCCGCAGTGCCTGCAGACAACCCCATGAGCACTGCCAAAGTCGAGTTGGGCCGCGCGCTGTTCCACGACGTGCGCCTGTCGGGAAACGCCACGCAGTCCTGCGCGAGTTGCCATACGCAGGAGAGTGCCTTCACCGACAACCGATCACTGTCACGTGGGTCAACGGGCGAGGTACATCCGCGCAACGCCCAGCCACTGGCCAATGTGGCATGGAACACCACGTTCACCTGGGCCCATCCGGACGAACGCACGCTGGAGCACCAGATGCTCAAGCCGATCTTTGGAACCAACCCAGTGGAGTTGGGCGTCAATGACAGCAACCGCGCCGAAGTCCTGTCGCGCTTTCAGGCGGACACCCGCTATGCGAGCCGCTTCAAGGCGGCGTTCTCGGGCGAGTCGGATCCGGTGAGTTGGGACAACATCATCAAGGCCATTGCCGCCTTCGAGCGCACGCTGATTTCAGCGGACAGCCGCTACGACCAATCGGTGGCGGGAAAAATCACACTGAGCGCCCAGGAAGCGCGTGGCATGAAACTGTTCTTCAGCGATCAAGCCAAGTGCGCGCAATGCCACGGCAGCCCCAATTTCAACGACCAATTCAGCACCGCAACCAGCGTGCAGAGCGATCCATCGTTTCACAACACCGGGCTGTTCAACATCGGCGGAACCGGCGCATATCCCGAGCCCAATCGCGGCGTCTATGAAGTCACGAAACAGGCGCAGGACATGGGCAAGTTCCGCGCTGCCAGCCTGCGCAACATCGAGCTCACCGCACCGTACATGCACGACGGCAGCATCGGCACGCTCGAAGCCGTGCTCGACTTCTACGCCGCCGGTGGCCGCAACGTCGGCAACGGCCTGTATGCGGGTGACGGAAGGCTCAACCCCTACAAGGACGAACGCATCTCGAAAATCATGCTGTCGGGTGACGAGAAGGCGGACCTCGTGGCGTTTCTCAAGACGCTCACGGACACGGGTTTCGTGAGTAATGCGGCGTACGCTGCTCCCGGTACGAATTGAATTGCCTGAACTCTCGAAGTGATGTGTCTTCGTTGCATAACTGGACGACGATGCGGGCAATCGCATGGGCAACGGCTTGATATTGAGCGTTGGGGTGATGTGGCGAGGTGGATGCGTAGCCAATTATTCGAAATCGGCGCAGGGCTGTGGCAGATTGCCAGAGCGCAAGCGAACTGGAACTCCCGGTCAGGAGCGGTCATCCTCCAACTTCCCCGAAACGTGTCATTCCCAACAGCAAGGGGCGCATGGAGACAAAGTCCTCATGCTCCCAATTCTTTCAGCACCGGCTCATTGCACCAGCCCATGCAAAGCCCACGCCTTGCATAAGCTAGCGCAATGCACATTGCGTGCCGCCGTACACAGTCTAGCCAGCGAAGAATGAGAGCCCGGGCCGAGTCGGGAGGTCTTCAGCGTTGCAGGCGGGCTTGCAATTGGTTCACCAGTTCGGTCTGTAGCTCCAATTCCGCGAACAGCTCGTTGCGCGGAGTCATCGAGAATGCAGTGACGGAGGGCTCGCCACGATCTTCTGGCGTTTCCTCCATCGTGCGAAGCCCTCGCGGGTTGGCGCGAGGGTTGGCTTCGAATTGATTGCGCGGAAGGCCAGTGCCGATGTTCGGGCCGAATGTGATGTTGTCATCGTCGTCACCGGGCTCTTCCACCCGCGGCAACTGTCTGCGGGGCAGCAATTGCACTTCTTCATCGTCTTCCTCCAGCAGACCAATGGCGTCAATACGGGACCCGGAGGCAGGCGGGGATTTCAGTGCTTCATAGTTCGGCGCGTGGAATGAGGCGAAGTAGTGACCTCGGGGCATTTTGTTTGCGTCCTTGACACCGGCGGCGTAGTCATTCTGGATCGCCTGCTTGCTAGTCGCGTCGAATTCGTCGAGGCGCGCCATCGCCTTGTCGCGCTCCGCGCCTGCGGGCATGCTCTTGATTTCGCGGTGCAGGTCGCTCACGCCCTGAGCGAGATGCGTGAGGCTGGCTTGCTTCACATAAGTCAGCGCATCCTTCTGGGTAGAAAACATCTGCCCGAGGCTGTTGCCGCTCTCATCCTCATCGCTGAAATTGTTCCAGAAGTTGGCCAGACGCTCGTCGATCACGGTGCCGTCGGAGCTTGCGTTGGTGGCCATGTCCACGTTGGTCTGCAGCGAATCGAGCGCCGTCTTCAGCGTCTCTTCCATGCGCTGATTGAACAGTTGATCGCGTATGTGGTCAACGCTGCCAGTCGTGTTGGCGCTGCCAACGGAGGAGATGGGCTGAAGGGTTCCCAGCGAGGGCGTATTGATGTTCATGGTGAAGGGTTCCTTGTGCGGGGGCGATGCGTGGCACTATGCGTTCAGATTATTTGGCGTGTACGGCGTGCTGCGAGTGTGGAGGCTCCGGCTGTCGGCTTGCTGCTGTGCATTTGGCGCGCCTTGATGTCGTCACGGATGCGTGCAACTTCTTCCTGCACTCTGGCTTCCACCTGGGCAATGTCGTCGGCACTCAACTGGCTTTCCAGATGCGCACACAGTTCCTCGGGCGAGCCCGATGCGCCTCCCTGTGCGCGGGCATCGGCCACGGCTTCCAGGGTCCGGCGCGCAGCTTGGATGGCCTGGCGCGCTTCCTGCAACGTCTGTTCAGAACGATTCTGCGGCTTCATGTCGTTTGTGCTCCTACGTGCTTGCGGTTGAAGAAAATGAGGGTCAGACAGTGAGTAACGCGAGCGCTGCTGCAGTTCCAAAAATGTGCAAAATCGCTGAGTTCTTCACGGAGTAAGGGGGGCGTATGCGGGTTCAGGCAACAACAGACGGGCGCTGCGGCCTCGAAAACACCGCCTCATGGTCACGGAGGTATGCTCGGAAGCGCTGAGCGTCACCGCCAGGTTCCAGCCTCAGTCCCGATACGTCCGATCGAATGACACATGGCTCTCATGGGCGAGGGTGATGCGCTTGCGAGCTGGTTTTCGGGGCGTCTGACCAAATACTCGCTGCAAATGAAACCATGCCTGCTTGCGACTCTTGCTGATGCGAGCTGCAGCCGTAGGGGATTCCTCCCACGCGAGTCTCAAGGGCTGTATCCGGTGCAATCTACAACCACCCAGCGGGCGGCATCATTGCGTCTTGAGCGGCAGTTTTGACCATGCTTCGTTCACCGTGCGGGGTTTTCGCAGAACCACTTCCGAGCCGGAAATCAACGTCGCAAGAGGCGTGTTCAGTTCATGGGCCGCGTCGGCGTTGAATGACTCCAGTTGCCGGTATGCATCGGCCAGACGATCAAGCAAGGCGTTGAATTGCGTCAGCAACTGCAGCAGTTCATGGGGCAGGCCGCCGCCGCCCAGGCGACGCCGGACAAGGCAACGTGCGTGACGGGCTCATCGTCTTCACTGGCATTCCGCTTGCAAAGCCTTTGGCAACAGGCATAATCCGCCCACTCGCTGACACCTTCGTCGGCGAGTGCTTGCGATCAGCGAGAGCTGACGCATCGTCGGGAGAGATCAGCCCTTGGGCTGACGCCGAAGGAGCAACCGCCCCGGAAACTCTCAGGCAAAAGGACCGACCTTGCGAGCAAACTCTGAAGGGTAGTGGGTGCTTCGTCTGCCCATCACACCGAAGGAGCAAGCAAAGCCCGCGCTTTGCGAAAACTCTCAGGTTCCATACAGAGGGGGTGACCGTCACGTGATTTGCGTGCGGTCCACCTCTTTCGACGATATGGAGTCTGGCTTGAAAAAAGTAGCTGTCATCGGCGCTGGCATCACGGGTGTCACGTCAGCGTATGCGCTCGCGCTGCGCGGTCTGGATGTGACGGTGTTCGAGAGGCACCGTTATGCCGCAATGGAAACATCGTTTGCCAACGGAGGCCAGCTTTCGGCCTCCAATGCAGAGGTCTGGAACCACGGATCGACGATCCTCAAAGGCCTCAAATGGATGCTGACGCATGACGCGCCCTTGCTCGTCAACCCGCGTCCCACCTGGCACAAGCTGTCATGGTTCGCAGAGTTCATCGCGCAGATTCCCCACTACGAGAAGAACACCGTCGAGACTACCCGGCTCGCCATTGCTGCCAGAAAACATCTGTGCGAGTGGGCCGAGAACGAGCGTATCGATTTCGATCTCAAGCGCGAGGGAATTCTGCATTTTTATCGCCAGAAAGCAGGCTTCGAACACGCCTCCCGGGTCTCCCAACTGCTGGCCAAGGGCGGGCTTGCGCGTCGAGAACTCAGCCCCTCGGAAATCAGCGAAGTCGAACCCACGTTGAAGGGAAATTACTACGGTGGATTTTTCACCGAAAGCGATTCGACCGGCGACATCCACAAGTACACCAATGGTCTGGCGGCGGCGGCCCAACGCCGAGGCGTCAACTTCCAGTTCGAGACGGAAATTCTCGATGTGCAGGCCAGAAACGGCGGTGTTTCTGTGGAGACCCGCCGCGATGGCAGCACAGACAAGACCGCGTTCGATGCCATCATCATCTGCGCGGGCGTGAACAGCAGAAGCATTTCCGCTTCGCTGGGTGATCGCTTGAATGTCTACCCCGTCAAAGGCTATTCGATCACCGTCCATCTGAACGACCCGCTCAGTCAGCGCAGCGCTCCAACGGTCAGCTTGCTCGACGATGAAACCAAGCTCGTCACCAGCCGACTGGGCCCGGATCGATTCCGGGTTGCAGGCACGGCGGAATTCAACGGAGTGAACCGCAACATCCGGGCAGATCGCATTCAGCCGCTGATCTCGTGGGTGGAGAAATGCTTCCCGGAAGTCAACACCCGCAACGTGACCCCATGGGCAGGCTTGCGCCCCATGATGCCCAGCATGCTCCCGCGCGTGGGCCCGGGAAGAGCGCCCGGCGTTTTCTACAACACCGGGCACGGGCACTTGGGATGGACCCTGTCAGCGGCTACTGCCGAGGCGATTGCTCAGGTGGTGGATGACAGTTTCAGGAACGCGTTGCATTGATGCACGTGTCCTGACGTGAAGCGCGAAGCACGCCATCGATTGCAAAGGAGTAGCTGATGTCTTTCGATTCGCGCGGGTCAGCCTGACTGCCTAGCGCCAGCCCAGTTCGCCCTGCAGAAACTGCGCCGCTTCTGCGGGTAGCGCATCGCCATCAAAGAACTGCTGCACGGGCCTTTGCACGATGAGCTGCCCGCCTTGCAGATAGGCCACGCGCGTGGCAAGGCGTTTGGCCTGGCCGAGGTTGTGGGTGCTCATGACGATGGTGACGCCGGTGGCGGCGACTTCTTCGATGAGGCGTTCGATCTCGGATTTGGCGCTGGGATCGAGGCTGGCGGTGGGCTCGTCGAGGAAAAGAATGTCGGGCTGCAGGGCCCATGCGCGCGCAAGGCCGAGTCGCTGTTGCTGGCCGCCCGAGAGCTGGCGCGCGGGGCGGTTGGCGTGTTCCAGCAGGCCGACGCGGGCGAGGGCTCTCTGGCAGCGCTCTTGGCGTTCATGGGCGGGCACGCCGGAGAGCCAAAGGCCGATCCAGATGTTGCGCGTCACCGAAAGGCTGAGCAGAAAAGGGCGCTGGAACAGCATGGAGGCACGCGGTTGTCGGCCTTCGGGCTCAAGCGGCAGGTGTTCGCAGCGGCCCTCGTTGCACGCAAGCAGGCCGTGCATCAGGCGCAGCAGCGTGGTCTTGCCGGAGCCGTTGGCTCCCACCAGAATCAGGCGATCGCGGCGGTGGAGCGTCAGGGTCGCCCGATTCAACGCGACCACCGGGCCAAAGCGCACGGTGGCTTGTTCGACCTTGATGAGCTGTGCTGCCGTTGCGCCCGTCGTCGCAGCGGGGACGGGATTCGTGGATGGCGCTTCGGAGACTGCAATTTGAGCCAGCGGTTGGGTGCGCTGTGGGCGATTGCCGATCCATTGCAGCAGGCCAATGGCACCGTTGATCACGCCGACCACTGCCAGCAGAACAAAGCCCAGCGCGAGGGCCAGCGCCAGATCGCCCTTGCTGGTTTCGAGCGCGATGGTGGTGGTCATCACGCGTGTGACGCCAGCGATGTTGCCGCCCACGATCATCACCGCGCCGACTTCTGCGATGGCCCGCGCGAACGCGGTGAGCAGCACGGTCACCACGCCCATGCGGTCGTGCACAAGCATCAGCAGCGCGGCTGTCAGCGGGCGTGCTCCGAGGGACTGCAACTGGCTGCCACCTTCGGCCAATGCCGACAGCACGAGGCGACGTGACAGCGCTGCAATCAGCGGCGTGACGAGCACGCTTTGCGCGACCACCATTGCAGATGGGGTGAACAGAATGCCCAGTTCACCGAGCGGCCCGGAACGCGAGAGCAGCAGATAGACCAGCAGACCGACCACCACGGCAGGCAGCGCGAGCAGCGTGTTGACCAGCCACACGAGCAAGCCATGACCGGGAAAGCGCGCCACCGCCAGCCATGCGCCCAGCAGCAGTCCGATGAGCGAACCGACAAGACAAGCTGTCGCACTGACCTGCAGCGACAGCGCGGTGATGTGGACGAGTTCGGGATCGGCGTGAGCGATGAGTTGCCAGGCCAGCGCCCAGCTGTCGGTCATGGTGTTCATTGAGCGCAGGTTTTACCATGACCTGTGCGGGTGTCGGCAGAAGAATCTAGCGAGCGGCGACTTGAGGAGCAGTCAGCGGAACGGGCGCTTCGGGTGGGTACAGCTGCGTGGTCTGCAGTTCGGGCTCGGCGTCGAAACGGTCGAAGCCGGTGTAGCAGAGGAAGTGTCGATTCGATGCGCGACCGAACAGCGTCATGCCCAGTTGCGTTGCCAGATCGTGGCCCATGGCGGTGACGCCGTTGCGTGAGACGACGATGGGCACGCCCATCTGCGCGGCCTTGATGACCATTTCGCTGGTCAGGCGGCCGGTGGTGAAGAACACCTTGTCCGCGCCCGTGACCCCGTGCATCAGCATCCATCCGGCGATGGTGTCGATGGCGTTGTGGCGGCCCACGTCTTCCACGAAGACCAGCATGCGCTTGCCTTGGAACAGCGCACAGCCGTGGACCGATCCGGCGCGGCGGTGCACGGTGTCGCGCTGGCGCAGGGTGTCGAGCAGGCCATAGAGCTGCGTCTGCGTGATGCGGGCTGAGCGCGCATCGGGCAGGTGGATGTCGCCCAGCGCGCTCATCGCATCGCCGAACACCGTGCCCTGGCCGCACCCCGTGGTCACGATGCGGCGCGCGGTGCGCGCTTCCAGATCGGCGATGCCAGCGCGCGTGGTGACGGCAGCGGCATCGACCTCCCAATCGACGGTGATCGAGGTGACGTCTTCGAGCCGCTCGATCAAACGTTGGTTGAGCAGATAACCCAGCACCAGCAATTCGGGGCGCGCGCCCAGCGTCATCAGCGTGACGAGTTCGCGCTTGTCGACGAACACGGTGAGCGGGCGTTCTGCGGGAATCTGGATGGCGCGCCGCACGCCATGCTGGTCGAGGATTTCGATGTCGCGCAGCAGGGCGACACCGGCATGCGTCATGTGTGGTGCAGAGGGCAGGGGAGCGAGGTCTGCGGCGTCCGATTCGAAGCCGAGCGCACCTTCTGCCACGGGGTTGGGGGAATCAATCAGGGCTTGGTTCCTGTCGGTGCTGCGGGTGATGCGGCAGCGCTGGGTGGCGTTGCTGCGGTTTGCGTGGGGGAATGCGCGCCTGCGGCTTCGGCGGGCTTGGCCTCGGGCGGTGTGTAGCTGAAAGGTCCGGGATCGGCGCATGCCGGAGTCGTCGCTGGTTGGACCGACTTGCCCGCTGCGCGTGCCTGCGTGAGATAGGCGGCCGCCACGCGATCCTGGGATTGGCAGAGTTGGTAGCCGGCCACCTTGTCGCTCCATGCCGTCTTCGCGGCGGCTTCGGCGGCCTTGGCCTTGGCTTCGTCCGAAACCGGCGGCAGCTTGGCCATGGCGCTGCCCGCCGTCAGAGCAAGAGTCATCAGCACGATGTGGTGTTTCATGGGGAATCTCCGTGGGCGTGATGATGTGCGCTTCAGGCTTCGCGGGTGGTGGGCAACGGTGCGGGAGTGCTGGCGGACGATTCACCCGAGCGTTGCGCGGGGATCTTGCCTGCCTTGATGTCGTCGTACCAAAGCTCGTGGTGTTCCTTGGCCCAGCCTTCGCTCACGTAGCCGGTGCGCATGGCCTTGTAGGCGCCACGCATGCCGACGGTGCCGATGTAGATGTGACCGAAGATGATGCACAGCATCAGCACGGCAGCGGCGGCATGGAACATGTGCGCCACTTGCATCTGGCCGCGTGTGTAGAGCATGTTGGGGATCAGGTGATCGAGCACCAGACCGGACGCCACCACGGTGATGCCCAGCACGAATGCGCCGATCCAGAACACGCCTTTTTCACCCGCGTTGAAGCGGTGCGAAGGCACTTCCTGACCACCGAAGAGTCCACCGGCCTCCTTGAGCCACAGCCAGTCCCAGGCGCGGGGCACGTTGTCCTTGAGGAAGGTGAGCAGAATCACCAGCAGCGACACCGCGAACAGCGGGCCGACGAAGTTGTGCATGGTCTTCAAGCCAAAGGTGATCCAGCCGAACAGCGTGTGGCCCATCCATGGCAGCAGCAGAAATTTGCCGAAAGCCATCACCAGACCCGACACGCCCAGCAGCACGAACGCGATCGCATTGAGCCAATGGGCCGAGCGCTCGAACGGCGTGAAGCGTTCGATGCGCTTGCCGCCTTCCGGATGCTCGTGGCCCATGGTGCCGCGCGTGGCGTAGAAGATGCCGATGGCGACCAGCACGATCAGCAGCAGCGAGCCGCCGTAAGGGATGATCACGCGGTTGCGCACCTGCCGCCAGGCTTCGCCCGCAGTCGCATGGCTGGAGCCGGGGTAGGTCTCGAAGCGCTGGATCAGCACGCCTTTTTCGACGCCGGGAAGGTTGGTGATGCCAGCCACTTCGCCGGATTCACGCACGCTGCGCCAGAACGGCGCGTTGTTGCCGGGTTGCGATTTGCCGCGTGCGGCGTTGCTGTCGTCGGCCTTGGGTTCGGCAGGCGCAACAAAATCTGCGGGCGGGCCCTTGGCAGGATCGACTGCGACGGCTTGGGCAGCAGCAGGCTCCGCGACAGGTGCTGCCACGGGAGCAGTCTGCGCCTGCGCCAAGGCACTGGCAGCGCCGAGCAGGCCGATGGCCAGCCAGCGAGAGAACACCGTTTTCATCGTAGGGGCCTCCGCTTCATTGTCACTGTCCCATGCGGACGTATTCGTTCTGACTGCGGTTGCGCTGCTTGATCTGCGCTTCCCAGCTGGCCTTGTCACCGGGCGTCCAGCCGGCGGTGTTGAAGGACTTCTGGCCGCCGCTCCAGGCCTTGTGCTCGGCAGAAGAGTGCGTGGTGCCTGCGGTCTGCGGTTTCTCGCTGCAGGCGGCCAGCAGCACGGTCAGAGCCGTTGCCGCCAGGATGACGAACGGTTTGCGAGCTTTGGTGTTGGTGTTGCTGTGCTTCATTGCTTTGGCTTTCCGTAGGCTGTACCCCAACCCCAGACTTCGCTGCCCTTGCCACGGTGCAGCACGCGGGTGCGGAAGATGTCGGCCACGACGTCGCCGTCGCCAGCCAGCAGGGCCTTGGTCGAGCACATTTCCGCGCACGCCGGCAGCTTGCCTTCGGCCAGACGGTTACGACCGTACTTTTCGTTTTCTGCCGCGCTGCCGGTCTCTTCCGGGCCGCCGTTGCAGAACGTGCACTTGTCCATCTTGCCGCGCATGCCGAAGGTGCCGTTGCTCGGAAACTGCGGTGCGCCGAACGGGCAGGCGTAGCTGCAGTAGCCGCAGCCGATGCACACGTCCTTGTCATGCAGCACCACGCCTTCGTCGGTGCGGTAGAAGCAATCGACCGGGCAGACCGCCATGCAGGGCGCATCGCTGCAGTGCATGCAGGCCACCGAGATGCTTTTTTCGCCCGGCTGACCGTCGCCCATGGTGACCACGCGGCGGCGGTTCACGCCCCAGGGCACATCGTTTTCAGCCTTGCAGGCGGTGACGCAGCCGTTGCATTCGATGCAGCGTTCGGAGTCGCAGATGAATTTCATTCGTGCCATGTCGTTCTCCTTATGCGGCCTTTTCGATTTGGCACACGGTGGTCTTGGTTTCCTGCATCATCGTGACGCTGTCGTAGCCGTAGGTCGTCGCGGTGTTCACTGCCTCGCCGCGCACCACCGGCATCGCGCCTTCGGGGTAGTACTTGGCCAGGTCGATGCCGCCCCAGCGGCCCGAGAAGTGGAAGGGCAGGAACACGGTGCCCGCATCCACGCGCTCGGTCACCAGCGCCTTGACCTTCAAGCCCTTGAAGTCGGGGATCGCGGCCATCGGCGGGGTCTTCACCCACACATCGTCGCCGTCGCGGATGCCCCGGTCATTGGCCGCACGCGGGTTGATCTCGACGAACATCTCCTGCTGCAGCTCGGCCAGCCACGGGTTGGAGCGGGTTTCCTCGCCGCCGCCTTCGTACTCGACCAAACGGCCCGAGGTCATGATCAGCGGGAAGGTCTTGCCGATGTCCTTGTTCTTCTCCTGCACGCTCTTGTAGAGCGTGGGCAGACGCCAGAAGGCCTTCTTGTCGTCGTGCGTGGGGTACTTGTCGATCAGGTCGGCACGTGTGCTGTACAGCGGTTCGCGGTGCTGCGGAATCGGGTCGGGGAAGTTCCACACCACGGCCCGCGCCTTGGCATTGCCGAAGGGGTGGCAACCATGGTTCTTCATGGTCACACGGATGATCGCGCCCATCGGGTCGGTCTTCCAGTTCTTGCCCTCGGCGGCTTTCTGCTCGGCCTCGCTCAGTTCGCCCCACCAGCCCAGTTTCTTGAGCAGCAGATGATCGAATTCAGGATAGCCCGTGGTCAGATCCGCGCCCTTGCTGTGCGATCCATCGGCCGCCAGCAGCGACACGCCTTCGCGCTCCACCCCGAAGTTGGCGCGGAAGTTGCCGCCGCCGTCCATGACGTGGGCGCTGGTGTCGTACAGATTGGCCGTGCCCGGGTGCTTCATCTCCGGCGTGCCCCAGCAAGGCCATGGCAGGCCGAAGAAATCTCCGTCCAGCGAGTAACCGGTTTCCTTGTCCACGCCGCCCTTGGCGCGCAGTGTCTTCACGTCGAAGACGTTCATGTTGCGCATGTGGGCCTTCAGGCGCTCGGGGCTTTGGCCCGTGTAGCCGATGGTCCAGACGCACTTGTTGATTTCGCGAAGAATGTCTTCGGGCACGGGTTCGTCCTGGCCCTTGACCTTCTGCATCTTGTAGTTCTTGACCAGCTCCTTGCCGAAGCCCAGCTTCTCGGCGAGCTGGTACATGATCATGTGGTCGCTGCGGCTTTCCCACAGCGGATCGATGACCTTCTCGCGCCATTGGATCGAGCGGTTGGACGCCGTGCACGAACCGCTGGTCTCGAACTGCGTGCACGCGGGCAGCAGATACGTCGCGCGGTTGGGATTGAGATCACCGGCCTTGCCCGGCATCGCGGCCATGGCGGCCGTGGCGCTTGGGAACGGGTCGATGACGACCAGCAGATCGAGCTTGTCGAGCGCGGTCTTCATCTCCAGACCACGGGTCTGCGAGTTGGGCGCATGGCCCCAGAAGAACAGGCCGCGCAGATTGCTGTCCTGATCGATCAGCTCGTTCTTTTCGAGCACGCCGTCGATCCAGCGCGACACCGTCATGCCGGACTTGGTCATCATGCCCGGCGCGTACTGCTTTTTGATCCACTCGAAGTCCACGCCCCAGGTGTTGGCGAAGTGCTTGAATGCGCCTTCGGCCAAGCCGTAGTAGCCGGGCAGGGAGTCGGGGTTCGGGCCGACGTCGGTCGCGCCCTGCACGTTGTCGTGACCACGGAAGATGTTGGCACCGCCGCCCGACTTGCCGATGTTGCCCAGCGCCAGTTGCAGAATGCACGAGGCACGCACCATCGCATTGCCGATCGTGTGCTGCGTCTGGCCCATGCACCACACCAGCGTGCTGGGGCGGTTCTCGGCCATGATCTTGGCGACCTTGTAGGTGGTGGCTTCGTCCACGCCGCAGACTTCCTGGACCTTGTCCGGCGTCCACTTGGCCATCACGTCTTCGCGCACCTTCTGCATGCCGTAGACGCGGTCTTCGAGGTACTTCTTGTCTTCCCAGCCGTTCTTGAACACCTGGTAGAGCACGCCGAAAAGGAAGGCGATGTCGGTGCCCGAGCGGATGCGCACGTACTCGTCGGCCTTGGCGGCCGTGCGGGTGAAGCGCGGGTCCACCACGATCATCTTGCAGCCCATCTCCTTGGCATGCAGCATGTGCAGCATCGACACCGGATGCGCTTCCGCCGCATTGGAGCCGATGTACAACGCCGCCTTGGCGTTCTGCATGTCGTTGTAGGAGTTGGTCATCGCACCATAACCCCAGGTGTTCGCGACGCCAGCCACCGTGGTGCTGTGGCAGATGCGGGCCTGGTGATCGGTGTTGTTGCTGCCCCAGAAAGACAGCCACTTGCGCAGCAGATAGGCCTGCTCGTTGTTGTGCTTGGACGAGCCCACGACGAAGATCGAATCGGGGCCGCTGGCTTTTTTCAGCTCCAGCATCTTGGCGCTGATCTCGTTGAGCGCGGTCTCCCAGGTGATGCGCTCGTACTTGCCGTTGACGAGCTTCATCGGATATTTCAGGCGGTACTCGCCATGGCCGTGCTCACGCAGCGCGGCACCCTTGGCGCAATGCGCGCCCAGATTGATCGGCGAATCGAAGACCGGTTCCTGACGCACCCAGACGCCGTTTTCCACCACGGCATCGACCGCGCAGCCCACCGAGCAGTGGCCGCAGACAGTGCGCTTGACTTCGACCTTGCCCGTGCCGTTGCCCGCCTTGGCGGGATCGGCCGCCTCGGCCTTCTTCACCAGCGAAAGCTGCGAGGCAGCGATACCCGCGCCCACACCCAGCCCCGAGCGGCGCAGGAAAGCGCGGCGGTCGATGGTGGGCACGGCATGCGCGAGGCCGCGCGCGAGATTGGCGACCATGCCCGAGTGGGCAGTGCGGCCTGCGGAAGAGGAGTTCTTGCGGGTAAGTTGCATGTACTGTTCCTCCCGCTCAGACCTTGGCGGTCCGGTAGTAGCGCTGGACGTGTTCGGTCAGCTGATACCCCTCCGAAGAGCCGGGAGTCACCTTGGCGGCAGGCTCGGAAGTGGGCTGCTGCACGACGCCGGGAAGCACGGCTGCTGCAGCGGCGGCGGCACCTGCGACACCCGCTCCGGCAAAGACCGTGCGGCGTGAAAGGGCAGGCTGGCGCTCATCGCGCGAGGGGTTTGGCTGGGGCATTGGCTGAACCTCTTTGGCGTTATTGCCGCTCCATTGGCGACAATATGATCGCTTGAGCATATGCTGTAGACCTCTTAGCTGCCCTCAGGGTTAATACCCGTAGGCTATGGAACGAATTGCTGGGCTAAACTGCTTTGAACCTTGGATTCATCGGCGCTGTGCAGCGTCGAGTTCAAAGGTTTCTCCGAACGTTATCTGAGGTTCTTCCCACGGTGTTCTCCAACGAAAATCCCCCCACCTTGCGCGTTGCGGTGCGTATCGACCGCCTGCGCCAACCCACCCGTTGGGAAGACTGGCGCTTCACGGTGGCAGATGTGGTGATCGACGATGGTGGTTTTGGCACCGAGCAGCGCGTGCTGCGCGACGATGGCGATTCGGCACAGTGGTTGTTTCCCAACCTTCCCGTCAGTCTGTTCCGGGATGACTCGGAGGGGTATTACCTGAATCTCACCTCGGGCGCGCCTGTCTGGTTCGTGATGTGGCGCATCGACCATGTCGATCCGTCGAGAGCCTGGCCCGAAAGCGTGAGCCTGTCGTACAACGAATGCGGTCGTTGGCTGGACGCGCAGGAGCGGGTCGACAATTGCCCGCTCGACGACAGCGTGCGTGCCGCGTTGCAGGAATATGTCGACGTTCATTACCGTCCCGAGCCGAAAAAGCGCAAGCGTCCTGCGTCGTTCGTCGAGCCGGAAAAGCGGCGCTGATCGCCATGGCAGACAACGACGGCTTTCTGTCGCGCTGGTCGCGGCGCAAGGTGCAGGCCAAGCAAAACGATGCTCCTTTGGATGAGCCTGCGCAGCCGGTTCCTGCCGTGGTTTCGCCAGCACCGGACATGCCGATCGACAAGGCGCTGCCGGACGCCGCTGAGCAGCCTCCGTTGCCGACGCTGGACGATGTCGCCGCGCTGGGTCGCGATTCCGATTTCACCCGCTTTGTGACGCCCGAAGTCAGCGGCGAGGTGCGCAACGCGGCGCTCAAGAAGCTGTTCAGCGATCCGCATTTCAACGTGATGGATGGGCTCGATACCTACATCGACGACTACAACAAACCCGATCCGCTGCCGGCGGCCATGCTCAAGAAAATGGCCCAGGCGGCCTATCTGGGATTGGTCGAGCCGGAAGTCGAGACCGACGACAAGAAGAATCCCCCCGAATGCGCTGCCGACAACGTATCGGCCGCCATTTCTCCCGCCGCAAACACCGCAAATGACCCCGATGCGGCCGCGATGAAAGTCCACGATGAAGACCCTGATCTGCGATTGCAATCGCACCATGACCCTGGACCGCCCGGCGCTGGCCCGGGCCTTGACGGCAACGCCCAACGCCAGCGCTGACGGAGTTGCCGACGCCCACACCGTGCTGTGCCGACGGGAAGCGCCAGCGTTCCAGCGCGCGGCCAAGTCGGGCGAAGAACTGGTGGTGGCCTGCACGCAAGAGAGCCGCTTGTTTGCGGAGCTGGCCGAGCAGACCGAGGGCGCGCCAAGCCTTGCCGAGCGGCCGATCCGCTTCGTCAATGTGCGCGAAACCGGCGGCTGGTCGCGTGATGGCGCTGCCTCCACGGCCAAGCTCGCGGCATTGATTGCAGCGGCGCAACTGCCGCCGCCCGAGCCGGTGTCCACCGTCAGTTATCGATCTGCGGGGCGCTGCCTTGTGGTCGGCTCTGGCGCGCGCGCCGAAGCAGCCGCCGCAATGCTTGCGGACAAGCTCGATGTGACCTTGCTCGTCGATGGCGGTGAATTGCCGCAGCAGCACGAACGCGTGGTCATGCGCGGCAAGTTGAGTCGCCTGACGGGTTGGCTGGGCGCTTTCGATGCGGCCTGGGAGAACGCCAATCCCATCGATCTCGATCTGTGCACGCGCTGCAATGCCTGCATCAAAGCCTGCCCCGAAGGTGCCATCGACTTTGGATACCAGATCGACATGGCGCGCTGCAAGTCACACCGCGACTGCGTGGTGGCCTGCGAGGCGGCGGGGGCCATCGATTTCAACCGCAGCGCTCGCACCGACGAAGGCCGCTTCGATCTGGTGCTCGATCTGCAGGCCGCGCCCGCATTCACCATGCACGAGCCGCCACAAGGCTATTTCCACGCGGCGGGCGACGACGAGCTGATTCGCGTCGTCATGGAACTGCGCGAGATGGTTGGCGAGTTTGAAAAGCCCAAGTATTTCCACTACGAACAACGCCTGTGCGCGCACAGCCGCAACCAGCAGATCGGTTGCTCGGCGTGCATCGATGTCTGCTCGACGCAGGCCATCCGCTCGGACGCATCGCTCAAGGGCAAGACCGCCGGACGTGCTCGCGGCACTACGGCCACGGTCACTGCGGGCATTTTTGTCGAACCGCATCTGTGCATGGGCTGCGGTGCCTGCAGCACGGTGTGTCCGACCGGCGCTCTGACGTACGGCTATCCGGGCCCGGTCGATCTGGGCAAGCGCATTCACACCATGCTGCGTGCGTATTCCGCAGCCGGTGGTCGCAACGCGGCCTTGCTGCTGCACAGCGAAAAGGAAGGCACCGAGCACATCAACGCCCTTGGCCGCGCCGCGAGCGCTGGTCGCGCGCATGGCGTGCCCGCGCGCGTGCTGCCGCTGGCCTTGTGGCACAACGCCAGTGTGGGTATGGACGTGTGGCTCTCGGCCTTTGCGCAAGGTGCCAATCAGGTCTGGGTGCTGGTGGGCGATGCCGAAGCGCCGCAGTATCTGGAGGCACTGAGCCAACAGATGGCGCAGGCACAGGCCATCGTGAGTGGTCTGGGTTTTGCGGGCGAGCATTTCCGGCTGATCAAGGCATCGGCCATCCACACGCTGGATGCCGCGTTGCAGGCACCGGCGGCGCAGGGCGTTGCCAAACCCGCAAGCTTCAACGTGCTGGCGGACAAACGCGACACGCTGGAGATGGCGCTGGCGCATCTGCTCGCGCAGACTGCGACGGTGCCCGATGTGATCGAGCTGCCCAGAGCTGGTGCGCTTTACGGCAGTCTGAAGGTCGATGCGAACAAGTGCACGCTGTGCCTGTCTTGCGTCGGTGCCTGCCCGTCGAGCGCGCTGGCTGACAATGCCGATCAACCGCAGATCCGCTTCATCGAAAAGAACTGCGTGCAATGCGGCCTGTGCCTGACCACCTGCCCGGAAAACGCCATCGAACTGGAGCCGCGTTTGCTGCTGGCCGATGGCGGTCGCACCCGTCAACAAGCCCGCGTGCTGCACGAGGCGCAGCCGTTTCATTGCGTGCGCTGCGCCAAACCGTTTGGTACGCTGCGCGGCATCGAGAACATGATGGCCAAGCTTGCAGGGCATGCCGCGTTCCAGGGCGCGGCTGCCGAACGGCTCAAGATGTGCTCGGACTGCCGCGTCATCGACATGTATTCCAACTCCAACGAACAACGCATCAACGAACTGTGACTACCCAGCCCATCCGTACCGAGCCCTTCAGCGAAGAGATTGCCCGCGCCGAACTCTATGGCCTGCTTGCGCGCCTGTGGCTTGCGCCGCCCGATGCGGCTTTGCTGCAGCAATTCAAGGTCGCGGTGACTGAAGCCCCCGAGCCGGGCGGCTATCTCGAAGCGCCGTGGCAGGCCTTGGTTGCCGCCATGCGCGAGACCACGGTCGAAGCCGCAGCATTGGAATTTGCCGCGCTTTTCCAAGGCGTTGGCAAGCCGGAGGTGTTTGCTTATGCCTCGTATTTTCTTGCGGGTTTCATGAACGAAAAGCCACTCGCGCAATTGCGCAGCGATCTGGCAGCACTCGGTCTCACGCGCGATGAAACGCAACTCGAGACCGAGGACCATATCGCCTATGTGTTCGAGGTGATGCGTTATCTGATCGCCGGTGACGATGCGGGCGTGAGCAATCTGGAGCAGCAACGGCGATTTTTCCGCAACCATGTGCAGACCTGGGTCGATCAGTTGTGCGATGCCGTGAACGAGCAGCCCGCCGCGCATTTGTGGCGTTCCATCGCCGTGATGACCAAGGCTTTTGTGGTGGTGGAAGCGCAGGCGTTCGACCTGCTGGAAGCATGAACGGTCCGCATATGAGCAGCAATAACAGCAGCAACAGCATTCGCAAAGAAGACATTACCGGCCTGGTGTTGGCCGGTGGCCGGGGCAGCCGGATGGGCGGCGTCGACAAAGGATTGCAGAACCATCGCGGCGTGCCCTTGGCGCTGCACGCCTTGCTGCGTCTGCAGCCGCAGGTGGGGGCGTGCATGATCAGCGCCAACCGCAACCTCTCGGCTTACGAGGCCATGGGCGCGCCAGTGTGGCCCGATTCCATCGATGGCTATGCGGGTCCGCTGGCGGGCTTGCTGACCGGTTTGGAGCATGCGGAAACCCCGTGGCTGGTGACGGTGCCTTGCGACACGCCGGAGTTTCCGCAGGACTTTGTTGAGCGCCTCGCCAATGCAGCGGCGGAGCAGGGCGCAGACATCGCCATGGTGTCCACGCAGGAAGAGGGCGAGCTGCGCAGGCAGCCAGTGTTCTGCCTGCTGCGCACCGATCTGGTGGAAAGTTTGGTCGCCTATTTGCACGCGGGCGAGCGCAAGTTCGACAAGTGGACCGCGCTGCATCGCGTCATCGAAGTGCCGTTCGACGAGTTTGCCGCGTTTTTCAACGCCAATACCAAGGAAGAGCTGCAGCAGTTGCAGCGTTGAAAACTTTCAGACCGTTGAAAGGCCGACTCAGGATTTGGGCGTGGCGTAGCGCCACCAAGGCAGTGCCTGCGTGAGCGAGAGCACTTCGCCCGGTCGGTTCACGCCGTAGCCGGGGAGCTTTTGCAGCACCTCGGCCCACGCATCAGAGGCAAGCCGCTCGCGCAATGCACGCAGCGGCGGCGTGTCCAGATCTTCCTTCAGGCAAAGCAGGTAGTAGTTCTCGTCCACGAGGGGTGAGAACGCAAGGCCCGCCTCGATGGCTGCGGCCTCGATGCCGATGCCCACATCGCCCACGCCTGCGGCAATGCTCGCGGCCACCGCCACATGCGTGTCTTCCATGTGTGTGGTGTAGCCCGGTACGTCTTCAGGC
Source organism: Diaphorobacter sp. HDW4B (assembly GCF_011305535.1). GTDB lineage: Bacteria > Pseudomonadota > Gammaproteobacteria > Burkholderiales > Burkholderiaceae_C > Diaphorobacter_A. Next base: position 667,263 of record NZ_CP049906.1, on the reverse strand, counting down.
AATACCGCGCTTTGCGCCACCAGATGATCGGTCAGCAAACGCGTACCGGACGCTGGCTGGCGCGAGACAAATCGCCAGCGACCACCGCGCAGCGCGGCAATGCTGTCGGGCCGGGTTTCGCCTGTGCGCCAGATCCAGCCCTGCCGCCGCCAGTGGCTGCCGATGAGCTTGTGCTTGCCTGGCTGCAGCAGCGGGCGCAGCGCCTTCGCCATCACGCTGGTGGAGGTCGCATCCTGCGCCACATGAAACCCTGCCACGCGGCAGCGACCGTCATTGAGCGCACGCAGTGCTTCCTGGCTGCCCGCAAAGCGCAGGCCGATGTGCAGACCATCGCATTCTTCTGCCAAGGCTTGCAGTCGCGGCAGGCCCAGATCGTGGCTGGCGAAGATTTCAAGCACCTGCAGCGATGCATCATCGGCCAATGCAAACACGCGCGCGAGTTCGGCGCGCAAGGCTTCGACGTGCGGTGTCATGCGCACGCGTGCCTGGCGCTCGGCCCACATCAGGCGCTGCGCAAAAGGCGTGAGCCGCGCGCGCTTGCCTTGTTCCCATTGCACCAGCGGTGCGCCAAGAACGCTCTCCCAATGCTTGAGCGAACTCCACGCGTGGCGGTACGAGCCGTTCTGCGCCCGCGCCGCTGCGCTGATCGAGCCATGGGTTTCGAGAGCGGAGAGCAGATCGAAAAGCGGGTTCTCGATCTCGGCCCCCAACTGGCCGGAGGGCTTGGGGGTCTCGAAGGTGTAGCGAAGATGAATGCCGCGGCGTGAAGATGACATGGACGAAAACTGCTGAATTCCCCGCAGTGTCTCACGCGCAGAGAAGCCACGGCACCGTGAGCACGATGCCGCGTGAAGGTGCTGGCTTGCTGGGAGCCGTTACTGTGCTTTGTTGGCGTTCGGGAAGAACAGTTGCTCGCCACCGATCTTGTACGAGGCGATGGCTTCCTGCCCCTTGGGCGAAACCACCCAGTCGGAGAACGCCTGCGCGTAATCCTTCTTGGTGTGCGGATGCTTGGCAGGGTTCACCACGATCACGCCGTACTGATTGAAGAGCTGCTTGTCGCCTTCCACCAGAATCGCCAGATCACCACGGTTTTTGAAGTTCAACCAGGTGCCGCGATCCGACAGCACATAGGCATTGGTCGACGAGCCGATATTGAGCGCCTGCCCCATGCCGCAGCCGCATTCCTTGTAGCCTGCGGGCTTGGCCGCTGCCAGATCGACACCCGCGAGCTTCCACTGGCGCAGCTCGGCCGAATGCGTGCCGCTCTTGTCGCCGCGCGAGACAAACGCCGCGCTCTTGTCATTGAGCGCCTTCAACGCACTGGCGATATTGCTGCCACGCGTGCCCGCCGGGTCCGCCTTGGGGCCGACCAGAATGAAATCGTTGTACATCACCGGCTTGCGCTCCAGCCCAAAGCCCTCGGCCACAAACTTTTCCTCGGCCGGCTGGTCGTGCACGAACAGAATGTCGGCATCGCCGCGACGCGCCATGTCCAGCGCCTGACCTGTACCCACAGCCACGACTCGCACGTCAATGCCCGAATCCTTGGTGAACTGCGGCAGCAATTGCTTGAACAACCCCGACTGCTCGGTCGACGTCGTCGATGCCATCACGATGAACTTGTCCTGCGCCTGAGCGGCGTTTGCAAGCAGCGAAGCGGCAGCGAGAGCGGGGAGGGCGAAAAGATAAAAACGTTGGCGAGCGTGCATCGGCGGTATGACTCGTGGAGTTGTGTAAGCAGTCTGATTCTGTAGGAATCAACTGCTGTGCACCATATGAACTCTGGAGCATAAGTTGCGGGATTGCTTGGCAACAGGTGTGTTCAAGTGCTCAAGGAATTGCAAGGTTTGCCATCACCTCTGATGTGTCCAAATTGTAGACAGACAAGACGGTGCCGGCGTCGAGTCTGTTTTTGTCAATCCTGATCACCAGATCTCGAAGAGATTCGCTGCGGTGTGAGACGACGTTCTTTGAAGTGCCCAAGTTGAGGGTTGCGATTCCATTTTTGGTCAGAGTTACCCACGGCTTGTCAAAAGCTCCAGATGAGTAAAAGTAGGCACGTGCCCGGACCAGATAGAAATCCTGTTCAGCGCTGATGCGAACGTTGGAAATCTCCGCATTCTGATTGGCTAGCGCGTCACTCACAACGTCAACTCCGCTGGTGAGCGTGAAAACGTCGTCAGCGGGCTGCGGCTTGGGTGAGCATCCCAACAGTTGAATCACGACGAGAAAAGCGAAAGCACGGCGCATCGTTTATCGACGAGTTGAGATGGAGGCTGTGATCAATGGTTCCTGAATTTCAATCGACACGAAACCCCAGCCCGCGCAGCGCTTCACGTGCAGCGGAGGACTGCAGCAGCGCAATGAACGCCTTCACCGGAGCGCGCTCCAGTCGTGACTTTGGGATGGCGAAGTCGTAGCGTTCTTCCTGCACCGGGATGAATCCGAGCCCGTATTGCCGCGCGACCGTATCGATGGCCAGGCCCCAGTCGGCGCGCTGCTGGGCAACCGCTACGGCTACCGCGTTATGTGATTTGGTCTGCACGCCGTAGCCTGCGGGTTGGGCTCCGGCCAGCAGTCGGTCGATGAGTATGCGCGTGCCGCTGCCTGCGTTGCGGTTGACCATGGTGCATGCTGGGTCGGCCATTGCGGCTGCCATGGCGTCGGCTGCATTCTTGCCTTCGAAGCGCGCATCGCCGGGGCGGTAGACGATGCCCTGCATGCGGCCATAGCCGGTGATCAGTTCCAGCGCTGGCGTGAGAAGAGGGCGGTTGTATTCACCCGTGGCAGGGTCCATCAGGTGGATGCCTGCAGCATCGCATTCGCCGCGTTTGGCGGCCATCAGACCGCCGGTGCTGCCCACGCTCATGGACTTGATGCGAATGCCTTGGCGCATGAGTTCGCCGCTGAGCCAGTCGAGGCCTACGCAGTGGCTGCCGATCAAAATCAGATCGGCGGGCTCCAGCGCGTCGCCCAGCAATTGGACCTGCACGGGAGCGCCTGCGTCGAGAATTTCGGTGTGCTGGCCGATGGTGATGAAGCCATCCGCGCCGCTGAACGTTGTGACCGAACCCGAGCCTTTGCCCATGGGGTAGGCGGACAGACCATCATCGGTGGGCACGAGGCCCACGAGCAGATATTCGGTGCGCCCGCGCTCGGAGTTGATGCGCATGGGCAGTGTTGCCGGGACCTGCTTGCGTTGCTCCGGCGGAAGCCCTGCAAACGCGCGGATCACGGGCGCGAGAAACTCATGAAACGTGAAGACCGCCGACGTGGGAAAGCCCGGAAGAATCACGACGGGCTTGCCATCGGTGACGGCCAGACACACGGGCTTGCCGGGCTTGAGCGCGACGCCGTGCGCCACGATGCCGGGGTCTTTCAATGCGGCCACGACGCGGTAGGAGAGGTCGCCTTCACCCTTGGATGTGCCGCCCGAAAACACCACGGCGTCGCAGGTCAGACCTTGCTGAAGTGCTGCCGAGAGCAGGGCTTCGTCATCGGGAATCACGCCCAAGCGCACGGGCTCGCCGCCAAGCTCCTGAACAGCCGCGCTGATGATGGCAGCGTTGGAGTCATACACCGCACCAACAGGCAGTGGCGCACCGGGCGCAACAATTTCATTGCCGGTCGAAAAGATCGCCACGCGCGGTTTGCGGTGCACGGACACCTCGGCCAAACCCAAGGCTGCCAGCACGCCGATCTCGCGCGAACTCAATGGCTGGCCTGCGCGCAGCACGGTCTCTCCGCGTGCGATGTCGGTGCCCGCGTAGCTCACGTTTTCACCGGCCGTTGCCGCGCGGCGGATGTGGACCTGGCCGTCTTCCACATCGGTGTACTCGACCATCACCACCGCATCGGCTCCGCGTGGCAGCATGCCGCCAGTGGCAATCGCCGTGGCTGTGCCAGCCGTCACTTCGTGCCGCGGCACGATGCCGGGAGCCAGCGACTCGTCGGTCAGGGCGAGCGAGCGCACGTCTTCTTCCATCGCACCCCAAGTGTCGGCGGCCTGCACGGCAAATCCATCGACATTGGAGCGATCAAAGCCCGGCACGTCGATGCTCGCGCACACGTCTTCGGCCAGCACGCGGCCCAGCGCCTCATGCAAGGGGATGATGTGCGCACCCAGAGGAACCAGCGCCAGATGCTCGCGAAAGCGACGTTCGGCCTCGTCCCGGGTGACGACTTGGAGGAATTGCGATTGAGCTTTCACGGACATTCGTAGAGATGGACAGTCACTTCGGAGCCGGGGCCAAAGCCCTCGCTTTCCGCGGAAGCCACCACAAAGCCATCGGCCCGCGTGGTGGTGCTGAGCATGGACGCGCCCGACAGCGCGAGCGGCTCGACGCCTTCGGGCCCGAGCTTGACGCGCACATAGTCCACGCGACCGACTTGCGAGACGATCTTTCGCGCCACGACCGCGCGTTGCGCAGGGTAGGGCCAATCGGTGGGTCGACCACCCAAACGGCGGATGGCACGTCCTGCAAAAAAGTCATACGCGCACAGGCAGGACACCGGATTGCCAGGCAGCAGAAACACCAGTGCGCTGTCGATGCGCCCCATGCCAGCCGGGCTGGACGGACGCATCGCCACGCCATGGATCGCCAGCTCGCCGAGCTTTTCAAGCAAGCGCGGCGCATGGTCTTCGGCACCCACGCTGGAGCCGCCCGAGATCAGAATGACATCGGCACCCGGTGCGGCCAGCGCTTGTTCGATGACCAGCGGATCGTCACCAAGTCGCTGATGCGATTCGAGCACCGCACCATCGCGCGCCAACAAACCGTGCAAGGTCATGGAGTTGGCGTCGTAGATGTCATAAGTGCCCTTGGGCGATCCCGGCGCGCGCACTTCATTGCCCGTGACCAACAAACGCACGCGGGGCTGTCGAACCACCTGCAATTGCGCAATCCCAAGCGACGCCACCAAGCCCACATCCTGCGGACGCAGACGTCGACCCGCCGACAACGCGGTACTGCCGCGCCCAATGTCTTCGCCCACACGTCCCACATGCTGACCGGGTGCGACGGCTTGCGTGATGGCGATGCGGCCATCCTGCTCGGTGGCATATTCGGCGGGAACGACAGCATCCAGCCCATGGGGAACGGGCGCTCCGGTCATGATGCGAACAGCGGCCCCGGCAGGCACCACTCCGTCAAACGGGCGGCCGGGCCAGGCATGCCCAACGACGGGAAGTTCCAACGGGTGGTAGTCCCCCGCGCCGGTCGTCTCATTGCCACGCAACGCATAACCATCCATCGCCGCGCGATCGAATTCAGGCACGGCAATGGGCGCGATCACATCCGCGAACAGAACCCGCCCGCTGGCTTGGTCCAGCGCGATGGTCTCACCGGGCAACGGTGCTGCCGATTGGGCATCCACCCACGCCAGTGCAGAAGGAACTTCCGTCCGTTGAGTGAAGCCGCGCATACGCACGTCGTTCAAAGTTGGTTTGTCTGGAGCGAGCATTCCAACAAGTATAAGTAGATGCATGGCTGCATCGACGGTTGCATTCAAAGTTTGTCGAGTACGGCTGCAATACCGTGCGCCATCGGGAAACCACTTGACTGCACAAAATGGAGCGCGTCTGGTGGTTCAGCCTCATGCACAACCTGTCAGTGGATGGCTGTCCAAACGGATGGGCAAGCCCATGCGTGCGCCGCATCTGCGGAGCCTGAGATATGCGTTGGAAGGGGGCTTTTGCCTAGCGGATCTGGCCCTGTCGCTATGCCCTGTCTGCCCAGACCGGACGGGCCGAATTGGCCCGTGTATCCGCCGAGGTCTATCGCCAACTGGAGCGCAAATAACGCGTTCGCATTCTGATGGATTCTGATTTGCGGACAGTCGGCACGTCTACTGCACGAACCCCATCGACCGCTGCTCGCGCACTTCGGGTTTGATGCGGTGCTCGGCCTCCAGTTGCTCGATGAACTCTTCCACCGAGAACTCTGCGGCCAGAATGTCGCACTGTCTTTTGACTGCAGCGAAGTCGCCGGGGGCGAGTTGCTCCAGTTTGGCAAGGCGGCGGCTGACTTCAGGCGTGAGCTTCTGCGCATCACCTGCCAGCGCTTCGGTGATGAACATTTTCTCGCGCTGCTCTGCCGTCAGCGGCATGAACTTGATCTTGAAGGTAAAGCGACGCAGGGCGGCCTGATCGATGCGGTCGAGCAGGTTGGTGGTGCAGATGAACACGCCGTCGTGGCGTTCCATTTGCTGCAGCATTTCGTTCACCTCGGTCACTTCGTAGCTGCGCTGCGCACCGCGACGATCCATCAGGAAGCTGTCGGCTTCGTCGAGCAGCAGCACGGCTTTTTCCTGTGTGGCTTCGGCAAACATGGCGGCCATGTTCTGCTCGGTTTCGCCCACGAACTTGCTGACCAGATCGCTGGCCTGCTTCACGATGAGCGGCTGGCCCAGATGCTCGGCGATGTATTCGCCCAGCGCGGTCTTGCCAGTGCCGGGCGCGCCATAGAAGCACAGGGCACCGTGACCACGCGCTTTCAGGGCTTCCACGATGCGTGGAATCTCGAAGCGGGTTTCGACATTCAGCATGTCGAGGTCGTAGGTGGTGACCTGGCGGCGGCCTTTCTTTGCGCTGCCATCAGGCTTGCGGCCCAGAGCGGCGTCGGAGTTCTTCAACTGCCGGTCGATCAGCGCTTCAAAGGCTTCGCCGCCCGCTTCCGGGCCGGCGTGCGCCAGATCGGCAAAACGCACGGCGGTGCGAATCTGCGCTGGGGTCAAGCCCTTTCGCTCGGTCAGTTTGGCCACGAACGCATCGCTCACGGCCACGCCGTCCAGCGTCTTGCGGATGAGCTGTTCACGTGCGCCGGGGGGTGGCGATTTGAGTTCGAGGTGATACGCAAAGCGACGGCGGAAGGCCGGGTCGATCTGCTCGATGCGGTTGGTCACCCAGATGGTGGGAACGGTGTTGGATTCGAGGATCTGGTTGACCCAGGCCTTGCCGTTCACCGAGTGACTGACCGCAGCGCTGATGGCCTGCTGGTCGGCGCGCGCCATCAGGCCCGCCGCATCCACGCTGATGGGTGGGAAGACGTCTTCCACCTCGTCAAACAACAAGGCAGCGGCTTCCGCGCCTTTCAGAAAGACTTGCGCAATCTGCAGCGAGCGATAACGGTCGCGACCGGAGAGGCTGTTGCCGTCGCGGTCTGCGTATTCGACCTCGAACAAGTCCAGACCGGCTTCGCGTGCGACCACTTTGGCCAGCTCGGTCTTGCCCGTGCCGGGAGGGCCGTACAGCAGCACGTTGACGCCCAGCGCCTTGGTCTGCATGGCTTTGCGCAGCAGGTTGACGAGCACCTGCACATCGTCGCCCGCAAACTCGAAGTCGTTGGCCTTGAGTTCGCTGGGAGTCGCGGGGCGTGTGAACACCGCCATCAGTTCGGCACGATCGCGGTACTCGCGCATGAGCACGGGCGGCAGTTTTTCGCTGACCTTCATGAGGTCGGCCAGATCGGTGATGCTGTTCTCGGACAGCAGGTTTTCGACCAGCCCAATGCGCTCCAGACGCCCACCAGCGCGCAGGGCGTCGGCCACGTCCGTGGCTTGCACGCCCGCGAGATCGGCAATGGCCGCGTAGGCCTCAGGTGCGTTGTTGACCTTGAACTCCACGAGCAGGCTGCGCAGATCACGCTGATGGCGCGCCAGCGTGCCGTAGAGCAGCAGAGCGCGCTCGGCTTTGTTCAGTTGCAGCAGGTTGGCCAACGAATCAATGTTGGTCTCGACCAGAGTCGACTGCTTCTTGACGGCGTGGCTCAACCACTGGCCGGTGCTGGAAAGCAGCGTCAACAGGTCTTTGGGCGCGTCTTTGGCGTATTCGTCCAAGTAGTAGAACAGCGAGCCTTCTTCATAGGGTCCACGCCAGACGCCATGCCGCTCCAGAAACTCTTCGTTGGAGAGCTGCTCATGCCCGCGCCAGGAATCGTTGTCCTTGCAGCGGCGCGACAGAAACTCGCGAACGCGGTTCAACACGGCATCGGGCCACATCAGGTGCCGACCGGCCAAGGCCATCAATCCGTTGATGTCACGACGCACATTGAACTTGGAGCCCTGCTTGGAGGCCAAGGTCAGCACGAAATGTGAACACATCAAATCCAGGACAGGCGCAGTCTGCAAGCCCGGCGATGCGACCATGCCAGCTTGGTCCCGAATCTCAATAGTGCGTTTAGGCATTCAAGGATCTCCTTATAGGGCTCCGAACAAGTGTCACCATAACGCAATCAGAGACAGGCGGGATGACAGTCGAGCGCTCGCTTTGGCAGAAACTGCCGCGTCGGAATGTCAACTATTCTGCAGGGGTTCGCCTGTCTATTGGCGTCAGCCAGCCACTTCGCCATTCTGCTCGTGCGGTTGGCTTGGCGAAGCTGGTGCTAGAACAACTCCTGCTGGGCTGACGTCAAAGCCGTGAAATCCTCCCCCAAGGGCTGAAGTATCGAATCGGCAATGGGCTGAATCTGCTTGCTCAGGTAGTGCTCGTAGTCGATGGGCGACCGCCGGGCTTCCAGGGGTTCCGGTCCTGCCTGGGTCATGACATATCGAATCCAGCCGCCGTTCTGGTACTGCTTGGGCCGATCCATGCGTACGTTGTACTCATCGGCAATGCGGGCGGCACGCACCTGTGGCGGCACGTTCGCCACGTAGTCGTCCAGACGGTGACGCAGGCGCTTGCGGTAGACGAGCAGATCATCCTTCTTGCCCGCCAGAGTGGAGTGCGCGTAGTCGATCACGAAGTCGCGATAAGGAAGACCCTGGAAGACGCGCGACAGCAGGCCCTCCTGAAACTGCCGGGCCAGAAGCGTCCAGTCGCTTCGGGCCATTTCGAGGCCCCGGTAGATCATGGCTTCCTTGCCTGCGGCATCGACGCTCAGACCGGCGTATCGCTTTTTGCTGCCCACGTCCGATCCCCGGATGGTGGGCATGAAGAACTTCTTGTAGTGTGTGTCGAATTCGATTTCGAGAAAGCTCTCCAAGTCCTGTTCGTCCCGCAAGGTTTGCGTCCACCAAGCGTTGATGTCCCGCGCCAGCTCGGCCGCCACCGCGTGCGCCTCTTCGTTGGAGTGGGTGCGCTTGAGCCAGATGAAAATCGAGTCCGTGTCTCCATAGATGACTTCGTAGCCGCGCTTTTCCACGAAGTCCCGCGTGACCTTCACCATCTCGTGGCCGCGCAAGGTGATCGCGGAGATCAAGTCTGGATTGAAAAAGCGGCATTCCGATGCGCCCAGCACCCCGGCGAACGAATTCATCACCAGTTTGAGGGCCTGCGACAGCGGTTCGTTCCTGGCGCGCTTGGCCTCGTCACGGGCGCGCCACAAGGTGGTCACGATTTCCGGCAGGCAATGCTTCTCGCGCGAGAAGAGCGTGCCCCGCGGGCCCTTGATGAGCCGCTCCGGGCTGTCCGCATGTTGCCCCTCGGCCAATCCCACCGGGTCCACAAGGAAGGTGCGAATGATCGAGGGATACAGGCTCTTGTAGTCCAGCACCACCACGGAGTCGTAGAAGCCGGGCTTGGAGTCCATCACATAGCCGCCGGGAGAGGACTTCCCCTGAACATCGCCCACGTTCGGAGCCACATACCCCATGCGGTGCATGCGCGGCAGATAGTGGTGGCTGAACGCGGCGATCGAGCCCCCGAAATGGTCGATCTGCAGGCCCGTCGTGTGCGCGCGCTCCATGGCAAACTGCAGCAGCTTGGCCTTCTCGAAGATGCGCAGAACCAGCTCGCAGTCCCGGATGTTGTAGAGGGCCAGAGACGGCTTGTCCTCCTGAAATCGCCGCTCGATTTCTGCCATCTTGTCGTATTCGTCCCCGATGTCCTTGCCCTCGCCAAGCAGCTCCTGAGAGACGTTTTCGAGACTGAAAGAGGGAAAGCTCCACACGGCCGCCCGGAGCGCTTCGATGCCGTCGATGACCGCGCGTCCCGGCATGGGAGCGAACAGATAGTCCTGCTTGCCCGGATGGGTGCGCCATGCGATGGGCCTGCCTTCCCGGCCCAGAAGCAGTGGCGTCGCACAGTCATCCGCCGTTTTCTGCAGCACGCGCAGGTCGAACTGAATGACGTTCCATCCAATGATGATGTCCGGGTCATTGCGTGCGAACCATTCGTTGAGATGGTCGATCATCGCTTTGCGGGTTGCGCAATGGATCAGCGCGAAGCCAGTCGGCTGTAACGCATCGGCAGGCGGCTCGCCAAGCATGAACACCACGCGTTCGTCCATGCCATCCAGAGCAATCGAATACAGGTCCTGGTGCTGGCTGGTCTCGATGTCCAACGAGACGACCTTCAGTGCGGGCCTGAAATCCGGCGCAGGCAGGAGCTTGCAGTCCACCAGCGTCGCGTTGTCGTTTCGTCCGCCTTCCAGCGCAACACCGGCGGTGATGAAGCGCTCCATCAGGTAGCGCTCGTGTGGACGAACGTCGGCTTCGAGAAGGGAAACACCTTGCTGCTGGAGCGCGCGCGCAAGCCGCCCCAATTGGCGAAAATGCTTGGCATAGACACCCCAGACGGGCGCCTGTCGAAAGCTTTTGAGTTCCAGCTCGCGCAATTCGACGTCAGGCACGACGCCAAGCAGCGCCTCCACCGCACCCTTGTGTCGGTCCTCGACAAAGGCCACCGACGTCTGGCCTGTCAGAAGCACCTTCAACGGCCCGGTATCCGTCGCCAACCAGTACTCGATTTCGGTGCCCGCTCGTATATCTCGCCAATTGCGGGTCAGGATGAATCCTTGGCGTTTGGAGGATGACACGAGAGATGAAACTGAGCGAAAGGTGGACAGACGGGGATCGCAGATCTCGGAAATGCAAGCGCGCGGGCATGCAGACCAAGCACAGCGAATGATGCGCAGGAAAGGAGGTCGATGCTGAACCTTGTTCAGCGGTCATCCACGCATGTCCCGACGGCATTGCCTTGGCGTTTGCAATATGGGCGGGACTGCGATTTCGGGATGATAGCGTGAAGGAGCAACCCCGTCCGCGAATGCAGTCAGGTGGATTCCTTGCCGATGAACGGCGCTTGATCAGCGCAATGGAGAGGACCCAACTCCTGTGCGCGGTTCAGGATGAAGCCCCCTCGGTTGCCTGATGCGGAAACGTGGTGGTCAGTGGGAACTGACGGCCTTCCTTCGCCTGCGCTTCATGCCCGACCATCCCAGCAAAATCAAAGCCGAGCTGGAAAGCAGCGCCCAAGGCGCATTCCACGGAACCGGGGTGGGGGCAGCTTCGGCTGATACCGCGTGCACCACAAAAGTCACCGGGTTGGGAGTGCTGACACCTGTGTTGTCGGTGACTGTGATGGTCACGACCGTTGTTCCGGAAACGCTTGGGCTGCCGGTCAGGGACCCATCCAAATTCAGGGTCAGTCCTGCGGGCAAGCTGCCGCTGGTGAGCACGAATTGATAGGGTGCAGTGCCGCCCGAGGCCATCAGGATGACACTGGCTGGGCTGCCGACATTCAATGCAGGTGGCGTGGCAATGCTGAGCGCCACGGGTGCGGCATTGATGGTGAAGGTCGCGTTGACGGTGGTGCTGGCACTGGTGCTGTCGGTAATGACTACTGGCACAGTGAATGTGCCTGAAGTGGTGGGTGTGCCGCTCAGGCTTCCGTTGGTGTTCAGACTGAGGCCTGCCGGCAGGCTGGCGCCCGGAGCCAACGCAAACTGGTAGGGCCCCGACCCACCTGCTGCGGAAAGCACCGCATTGGTGGCACTGCCAACCACCATCGGGGCTGGCTGGGCGGTCAGAGCGATCACAATGCTGAGCACATCCACTTCATCGCCGCGATCATCCGAGACAGTGATGGTGAAGTTCGGTGAGTTCTCTGCCAATGTCCCACTGAGCACGCCTGCGCCCGACAGGCTCACCCCGGCGGGCAGACGCCCTGCGCTCAGCAGGTATTGATACGGTGCGACGCCGCCAGATGGAACGAGCGTGACGTTGATCGCACTTCCAGAGGCAGGCATGACGATGGACGATGGCGTCACCGTGAACGCTTGCGCCATCGCGCAGGTGATCGCCGAAAGTTGGAGTGCGGCTCCGATGAGCCAAGCCTTCGAGGCAGTGCATCTGAAACCGCTGGATGTCGTACGTTCCAAGTCATTCATGGCTGACTCCTGACTTGTCCGCTCAGGCGGGATTCCAGTTCCAGAAAGCGTCGCATCAAGGTGCTGAGTTCCGCATCGCGCACGGCCAACTGTTGATTCAGCGCCTGCACGGCCGCAGCTGCGAGGCTTGCCACGTCGCTCGGAGCGAGTCGGCGCGGGCTTTCGCCAAGTTGTGTCGCCTGATGAACGTCCTCTGCCATGGGACCCAGATGCACGCTGGAATTTTGGTCACTCAAATAGCGCCATGCGTAGACCGGCAGTTGCTGCACGCTTTGCAAAATGGCATGGGTGGCGACGGGCACGATGTCGTGCTTGAGCGTACGGCTGGAGCCTTGGCTCAGTATGCCTGGCACGACCAGATCACCATTGGCCTGTACCGCCAGAGCCGTGGTCCCCGAGTCTCCAGCGAACCGAAAATCGCCGGTGTCAGCAGTCGCCGTCCAGCGGGTTGTCGACGAGCCGCGCAGAAAGGCAGCCACGACTGGCCCCTTGTTTTGAAGCTCCACCAGCGGGCCTGTGTTTGCTGTGGTGGTGTTTGCGATATGCACGTTGCTGTGGCCATCGACCCTGCGCACATGCAAAGCTGCGGATGGGCGAGGTGTACCCAAACCGACAAAACCGTTGCCAGCGATATCGACGCTGGATTGCGGTGCTCCGGGCCGAATGCGCAGTGAAAGGAGACTTCCCTGATTCAGGTCGCGCACAAAGAAGTTGGCCTCATTGCCTGCCACATCCCAAGTCTGCGCGGTGAATCCCGTCGTATTGTTCTGTTCAAGACGAATGGCCGGCGTGTCGGCAGTGCTCATTTGCACAGCTTGCGCGGGTGTGGCGGTTCTGACACCAAGACGTCCTTGTGCATCAACCATCAGGCTGTCGGCCGGCGCTCCAGCCATCCAACGGATCGGACCGAGCACACCGGTGACATCGTCAATGCCCAGAAAGTTGGCACCGCCCGAATTAGACTCATTGGCAATGATTTGCCATTCACGGGTTGGGTCGGGTGCGACGCGGGTTTCGGCAAACTTGATGCGCAGATTGTTCTCTTTCAAGCGCAGCATATCGCTGCCGAAAGTCTCGCCACCCCCACTGCCACAGTCAAAACCTACGCACATGTTGGCTTGAACGATGGAGTCGTCAGCCACCACCACATCTTTGGCGAACGGAGTGGTCTTTGCAACGGCAGTGCCATTCGTCGGCTCCAGAGTGGGCAAGACGAAGCGGCCATCACGCACGGTCGCGGTACCGGACTGCGTGGCACCCATGGGAGGATTGGCCGTTGCTGAAGCCCCGTTGTCGTCGTCGGCTCGTTGACGGCGCGTGGCCAGCGCGGGTGCCAGCGTCAGTTCAAAGGTGTATTGCCCATCGGGCAACGCATTGTCCTGTGCGGACAAAGTCAATGAATCGGATGGCAAAGCCATGTCTCGCAGCCATTGGCCATCGCTGCGAACCAGTCGCAATGTGGCAGATCCGTGCGCTGCGGATGCTTTCCACGTCAGGTGCGAAGAGGTGAGTGTGGTGCTGACGGTCAACGGTGAAGTGGACAGGCCCGTCGTTGAAGCACTGTTCGAAGCCTGTGCAAAGCTGGCTTGCATTGGCAACCCGCCCAGCATCATCAGCGCAGCAAGAGTGCCGGTGAGTTTCAGCAGAGCAGGGGAGCGTCCCTGAGGCCGGATTTGGATGGAAGTCAGGACGTGGGGATGGTAAGACATGGCGCGTCCCGATCAGCGATCTGATGCATTCGTGCCTGGCATCACCAGCGCTTCGAGTGCGGATATGCGTGCCTTGATGGCGGCAATGTCGGCTTCACGCTCCTGGACCTTCTGGGCCAGCGCTTGTACCGCGCCCAATGTGACACCTGCCAGATCGGCCGGGGCGAGGCTGCGGTCGTCATGTCCCAGATGAAACATCTGCCGGAAGTCTTCCGCCATGGGGCCTACATGGAGTTCTTGTGCGGGACTGGTCTTGTAGCGCCAGTGATAGATTGGCAGCGCCAACACCTTGTCGAGCAGCGCGGCTCCATCCACCGGGACAATGGCCGTTTTCAGGAGTCGGCTGGAGCCATTGCTGAGTGTGCCCGTGATGGTGAGATTGCCGTTGGACTGCAATGAAAACTGAGGAGTGGATGCGCCCTGCGTCGCCAGTGTGAGCGCGCTGCCTGCGGTCATGTCCCAGCCAGTATTGCTGTCAGTGGTAAAGCGCATGGCCGCCGAGCCGTTGTTGGAGAGCTCCAGCAAGGTGCGAGGCGCATTGCTGCTGTTGGCCTCTTCCACCAACAGTTTGGCTTGGCCATCCGTGCGTGTGACGTGCAGTGCGGTGCTCGGGCTGGCGGTTCCCACACCAATGTATCCGCTCGCAGCGATGTCCAGGCTGCTGGTAGGTGCCCCGGGACGGATGCGAAACGGAAGCTTGTTCCCGCCAGTGATATCACGGACGAAGAAGTTGGCTTCATTGGCACCGATATCCCAAGTTTGCGGGGTATATCCGCCCGAGTTGGTCTGCTCCATGCGAATCGCGGGCGTATCGCTGGTCACAGCATGGATATCCAGCATCGGGGTGGCCGTGCGCAAACCGATCTTGCCATTCGCGGCGACATACAGACTGTTGTTCGGAGCTCCGGCCGTCACGCTGAAGATGCGGTTGCCAGAAGTGACGTCGTCCAGTGCGAAATTGCTGCTGCCTCCATCGTTGGCCAGCAATCGCCAGTCATTGGTTGGAAACGCGTTAGTGCTGGTGTCTTGAAAATGAATGCGGGGGCTCGCGGACTTGAGGCGAATGGTGTCAAAGCCAAACGATTCGTTGTTGGCACAGCTTGCACCCACGCAAAGGCTGCCTTGAACGATCTGGTCGTCCGCCACGACAGTGGCTTTGGTGAGAACAGGTGACGCCTTGCTTGTTGCCGGCGTGACGATCTGTCCGCCCACAAGGGTAAATGCACCAGAAATCACGCGTTCCCGAATGGATGCCTGCGCTTGCGCGGCGGGCATGTCCGGTGGTGGAGTGAGGGTCAGTTCGTAGACATAGCTGCCTTCAGGCAGTCCGGGGATGGATCGTGCAGTGAACTCCAAACCGGATTGGCCCAACGCTACGTCGACCACTTTGCCATCGGGTCGTGCCAGTCTCAGGCTGGCTGTGCCATAGGCTTTCAATGTCGACCAGACGATTCGATCCGACTGAAGAGACGCGCTTATGTGAGGGATTGACTCAGCTTGAGCGGAGATGCTTGCACCGATCGCAAGACATGCCAAGAAAAATGCGGTTGAAGGGTTGCGCACACTGAACATGTCAATCTCCGGTACCTATGGACGAAAGTAGCCCGAGCGACGGCTTGGGTTTGATAGTAATCTGTTAAATATTATTACAAATCTTCAACTGGGTGATGATTTTGGGCAACCTGCGCTTCGTCATTGCAGCCGAATGTGCGTTGACGCTGGCGAAGGATCTGGGGTGTTCGTCATCTGGTCAGATGAATGCGGCGACAGCGTGTCAGATTGGGCTCGCGGGTTTTCACGTGTCATCGTCCCTGGGGGCTGGACGAAATCTACTCACTGCTCATCGGATGGACATCACCATTGGTCGGTGTCGCCATCTCGTGGTAGATGGCGTAGAGATATCCCACGAGCTCGTTCGCCGGGATATCCGAGGGAACCGCCAGTTGCATGGGTGCACGCTTGCCATCGTTGCCTACTTCAAGGCAGCGCCAGCCATCGCCCACACGTTCAATATCGACGATGCGCCCAAACACATTGAATCGGTATCGCTGCATTACTTCATTGTCCGTGCGCATCCACCGCAACATGCCAGCCAACAAGTCACTGGCTTTGCTTGAGCGCGGCCACAGCTGTTGGATTGAGAGTGGGTTCCCCCACCTTCTTGAGTGTATTTCGATCCGTGTGATCGAATGGCTCGGAACGGTCGGGCGTCACGAGCACCGTGGTCTGCTCGTATGACCATGTTCCATCGGGGTGCTTGGTCACGGTGATCGTGTATCGCTCGGTGCGAAACGCATGTTCGAGAAACGGATTGGAGGAGATCCCATTGGTCAACGATCCACGCACCGCTTCCAGCGTGAAGGTGGTGGCATCGGCAGTCGTCTTCCCGACGGCCATGGCGGTTTGCCCACGCGGAATGGTCAGCGTCTGAATCAGGGTGCCGGTTGCGGGCTCCCACAGCCAATAGCCCACTTGGTCGTGAAACGTTTCCGGGTCATTGGGCTTGAAGATTTGGGTGTGGTAGCGCAGACCATAAAAGAGCTGGGGGCCGTTGGTCTGCGCGTCGATGGGCTGCAGTTCCATCGTTTCGATGAAGGCCTGCTTTTCCGGCCCGTCAGCCTTGGGGTTGACGTCCAGCCCTCGTGCACCAGTCCAGATTCCCGCCATGCCCGACAAAGGGCCGAGGTGGCCGAGCGTGTCGGTGCTCGGCTCGGGTTCTGTATAGATATCTGCTGGATACTGGCTCATGGCGGATCCTCACATGGTGATGTGGATGTGATTTTATGGTCCGCTGCGGGCACTGGCTGACCAGCCCCCCGTCTGCCCAAGCTGGCGAGCCGTCCGTGCATTCCATATCTGCTATAAATTGATCAACGTGACGCAGCATTCAAGAGAATCCCATGTCGATCCAATTCATTCTGAAATCCACCGTAGCAGCACTGGCGTTTGTCTCCAGCGGATCCCTTTTCGCTCAGGGCGCGCCCCTCGATACAGCGGCGTTTGACGCACTGGTTGCGCAGGGCCCCGTCGCCAGCGCTGCAACCATCGCATCGAGCACCTGGGCCAGCAAGATCAAGCAGGCGGGCACGCTGCGCCTTGGCAGCACGCAAACCTCGAATCTTTTCTCGCTGCTCAATGAGAAAGACGGCAAGATCCGTGGCTTCGATGCAGGGCTGGCCCAGCTCATCACCCGCTATATTCTGGGCGATGGTGCCAAGTACAAGTTCACGCAGGTGAACTCGTCCACGCGCGAGCAGGTGCTGATCAACGATCAGGTGGACATGGTGTTCGCGACCTATTCGATCACCCCCGCTCGCGCCGAGAAGATCTCGTTCGCGGGGCCTTACTACACTTCTCAGGCCGGGGTGCTGGTCAAGGCGAACAACAAGACGATCCAGTCGTACAACGACTTGGCGGGCAAGCGGGTCGCCACGCAAGCGGGATCCACAGGCCCCGCGATTCTGGCGCAGCACGCGCCCAAGGCGGTCGTGCAGGAATTCCAGACGCATCAGGAAGCCCTCGATTCGCTGCGCCAAGGCCGTGTGGAAGCTTACGTGACCGACCACACGCTGTTGCTCAATGCCCTGAGCCTCGGCACGGGCGACACGAAGCTGGCGGGTGCGCCCTTTGGCGACAAAGACCCCTATGGCATCGGACTGCCCAAGGGCTCGGACGGCGCGGCCTTCATCAACGGCTTTCTGAAGAAGCTGGAGGCCGACGGCACCTGGACCAAACTGTGGACGATTTCCATTGGACAGCGTACCGGCAGCACGGTCGCTCCGACGCCGCCAGCCATTCCCTGACCGATGGGCGGTGTCTCCCGGCTGCTTGCCGACTACGGGCCTGCCTTCGGGCAAGCCCTGTTTCTGACTTGGAAGCTCACGTTGGTGTCGTTCGTCCCCGGCTTCCTGCTGGGTGTGGTCATCACGGTACTGCGGCTGTTTCCGTTGCCTCCGCTGCGTTTCGTCCTGACCGTCTATGTCGAGATCTTCCGCAACATTCCGAGCGTGGCGCTGCTGATCTTCATCGTGTTCGCTCTGCCTGATCTGAACGTCCTGATCGACTACGAGCCCGCCGTGATCCTGACTTTGGTGCTGGTGTGCTCCGCATTCACGGCGGACTATCTGCGCTCGGGCATCAACACCGTCGCCGGAGGCCAGATCGAGGCCGCACTCAGTCTGGGCATGCGGCCCCTGCAGGTGATCACTTCGGTGGTATTGCCGCAGGCGCTGCGCACGGTGGTGCAGCCGATGACCTCGCTGCTCATCGCGCTGATGCTGTCGACCTCGCTGGCGTCGCAGGTGCCGCTTCCGGGCCGGGAGCTCACCGCGCTCGTGTCCAAGATCGCCAATGACTCCGCAGCCGGCATCGCCGCGTTCGCCGTGGCGGCCGCTATGTACGTGGTGACGGGCTTGCTCATCGGCTGGGCGGGCGGGGCATTGGAAAAGAAGGTACGGATACTGCGATGAGCCGCCCACTGGAAGACATTCTGTTCGGTGCGCCAAGCCCACAGGCGCAGACCATTGCGCGGGTGATGAGCGTGATCGCGGCGGCGGTGATCCTGCTGGTTGCGGGCATCGCGTTTCAGTTTCACTCCGCAGGGCAGCTCGAAGCCCGGTACTGGAGCTTCTTCGCGTGGCCGACGACGTGGGCATTTCTCGGCAAAGGTCTGCTGGGCACCTTGGTATCGGCGGCGATGGCCGCCGTCATCGCGTTGACGCTCGGGCTGGTGCTGTGTGTGGGCCGTCTGGCACAGTCGCGGCTGGTGCGATGGCCGAGCATCGCGGTGATCGAGTTCCTGCGCGGCACGCCGACGCTGCTGCTCATCTACGTGTGTTTTCTGGTGCTGCCGTCCGCCGGGCTGAAGCTGAGCACCTACTGGATGCTGACCCTCCCCATCGGCCTCAGTACCGCAGCCGTGGTGGCCGAGGTCTACCGTGCGGGCGTGCTCGCCGTTCCGCGCGGCCAGACCGATGCCGCGCGGAGTCTGGGGATGACCGAAACGCAGGTTTTTTTCTCCATCGTCTTTCCCCAGGCCCTTCGCTACATCGTTCCCGCACTCGTCGCGCAACTGGTCATCGTGGTGAAGGACACCACATTCGGCTATGTTGTCACCTACGGCGAACTCATGCAGAACGCGAGAGTGCTCATCGCCAATTACCACTCGCTCGTGCCCGTGTACCTCGTGGTCGCGGCGCTGTACTGCCTTGTGAACTACGCGATATCCAGAGCGAGCAAACGGCTTGGTGGGCCCATGCACTGAAGGACTGCTGATCGCTCATGGGTTGCTCACGAGGGCGGCGGAGCAATCATCTGCACAGTCCGAGATGGATGAATGCCTGTCTCGATGCGGCCCCATAGACCTCCGGTCAAACGATCAACACATACTGCTTTCGATACTCGTATCCGCATTCCGGCCAGCTTCGCACATACTCGCGCAATGCCTCGGCTCCGGCCTCCCAGTCTTCGCCATTCACGCGGCAATCGGCCATGACTTCGCCGTCGGCACCGCGCGACGCGAAAAGTCTCACGCCAAAGGTCTCCTTGGCATGCAACTGCGGCTCGAATGCCTTGATGGTGTTGGTGAACAGGCAGCACGGGCAGAACGTATGTTCGTCGTCTGGGGCTTCTGGGACGGGATTTGTGACCACGTATCTGACGGGGCCAAACAGCACTTTGCGTGGATGGTCCGCACCTTCGGCATCCGGAAACGTCATCTCCATCTGCTGGCAATGCTGCAACGTGGAGGACGCAAGATCGTCAAAGGTTTTCCAATCCATATGCACCCAACGGATCAGCCCTTCACGCATGGAATCGGTGGCAGATTCTTCGCTGATCGAATGCTGGTATTCAAAGCAGCTCTGTGAAAGCAGTGATAGATGCGCGACCTCGATGGTTGTGGTGGTTTGAATGGCCTCTTCGGTATGTGCATGCTCCACGAACTGCGGCTTGAGCCAGAAGCCGTTGTCCGTCACCAACCAGTGTTCCTCACGTCTTGCATTCCAACCAGCCTCGGCCAAAGCATCCTTCAGGAGTTCGATGAGATCAACCTCTTCGACCCACTGCTCGGTGTCGCTGGAATCATCTTCGCGCTCAAAGTCGAACCGCACCCAAGTGGCATAACCGGGGTTGCCCGGATGAGTCGGTGGTTCTGTATGAAGTTCGTTGAACATGGTGCGTCATCTTGATTTGGAATGTGCTCGATGTTGCAGAAGGGGCGCGTCGAGTGGTTATTTGCCAAGCAATCGGGATTTGAAGATTCCTCCCAACAATAGAAACACAATCAGTCCAAGTACAGAGGGGCTACCCACGATAAGCAAAGCGACCAGAACTTGGAAAACCAATGTGTCGGCCATCACAAGATCGTCCAATGGAGTTGTCCGTAGGTAGACGACCATCCCTATGACAGCGACGAAAGTCAGGATGCCCCAAGTCACCAATACGTTTCGGAGTGATGGCCACGACTTCATGTTGATTCCGATGTCAGATTGGCCACATTGTGTGGTAGTTTTGATATTCGCTCTTGGCCGACTGCGGCCCTCAAACACGACCAGTACTGTACTTGTAATGCCGTGGCTGTCGGCTCAGTTGGCTGTATCGAGCGCGCTTCAAGGAGAAATTGTTCTTGCGCAGCACACGGCGGACGCGGTGCCCCATGGTCACGATGATGTCATCGGGGTTCATCACAGCGTAGGTCTTGCGGTACTTGAGCACCAACAGGAACAAATCGCGTGGCTCGCCACGCTCGATGGTATCGAGTGCATCGCTGTCGAAGTAGGCGATCTCACATCCATGCAGCCCGCGTTCCCGACGTCCATACAAAGTGAGGCAATCGAGCACATCCTGATTGATCCCGCGTTGCTGTTGCCTGACTTCCGCGTGTGAAGTGCGAACGCAAGCTGTCAGGTCGAGGTAGCGGTCATTCAAGGCGGTGGAATTCATCATGCCGTGTCCTTTCTTCGCAAGTTGTCAGGACTCTTATTCTCTTCATGGACGCGTCATATTGCGTCGCATGAAAAGGCGGATCCGACACTGGAATTGAAGACATGTCGAGCCTCTGCGGCAGGGCACTGCGCTAGACACGCTGCACCAACATGCCGCCGGGCAATCGCTCGATGCGCAGCGCATACCGTTCACTCATTGCCGCTCGTTGGTCGATAATCTGCAGACAACAGCCGCTTGGCACAGGTATCGCACATCCGCAGATTCCATCTGTTGATCAATGAGCCGGACCATGATGATGGCGAAGTCACCGCTACCATGAAGGTGCGCTGCAGCAGCACCTACAAAGCCCATGCCTCCGAAATCGAAGCCATGTTCCAGTGAATCAGGATAATCCCCACACTATGAATTCAGACATCGCAAACTCTCCTCTGCTCGTCATGCGCGACGGCGGCATCGTCACCTGGCAGTTCAACCGTCCGCAAACACTTAACGCGCTGGATGTGCCTTTGGCACAGGCGCTGCTTGCTGCCGCACGCGACGTGGCGCAGGACCGCAGCGTGCGTGCGCTCGTGATGAAGGGTTCGGGCAAGGCCTTCATGGCTGGTGGCGATCTGGCCACTTTGCAGGCCAATCCCGTGCAGGGCGCTGCCGATCTGCTTTGCCCGCTCAATGAAGCGGCTGAAATTCTGTCGCGCCTGAATGCTCCCGTGGTCGCGCAAGTGCATGGTGTGGCAGCGGGTGCGGGCATGTCGCTGATGCTGCTGGCCGACTTCATCTGGGTTGCCGAAGGAACGCGATTCAATCTGGCCTATGCCAACATCGGCGCCAGTTGCGACGTGGGTGCCAGCTGGTCGCTGCCGCGTCTGGTGGGACTGCGCCATGCGCTCGAAATCGCCATGCTCAGTGATGTGCTGGGCGCCGACGATGCGCTGCGCATGGGTCTCATCAACCGTGTTGTGCCGCTTGCGCAATTGGACAGCGCCGTGCAGCAACTCGCAGAACGCCTTGCCGCCGGCCCCACCGTGGCGCTGGGGCACATGCGCCGCCTGATGCGCGCCAGCTTTGACAGAGACCTGCCCGCACAACTGGCCGCCGAAGCGGCTGCATTCAATTCCTGCGCGCACACGGACGACATGCGCGAAGGCATGGCGGCGTTTTTCGACAAACGCAAACCGAACTACACCGGCCAATGACGATGGGGACCAGCCAGAGACGCCTAGTGAATGACGGCTTCGAGCTCCACTTCAACCCAGCACCCTGAAGGCAGGCTGCTGACGCCGACAGCGGTTCTTGCGGGCAGCGGCAAGTCCGGAAACGCCACTTTCAGCAGTTCTGACGAACCATCCAGCACTTGGCTGTGAAGCGCGAAGTCTGCGCTGCTGGCGACAAAGCCTCTCAAGCGCAGAAGCCGCTTCACCCGCTCCAGTCTGCCTTCGCAGGCTGCGTGCAGCAGCGCCAATGCATTGAGGGCTGCAATCTGAGCGGCTTCTCGCGCAGGGGCCACGTCACTTTCAGTGCGGCAGGTGCCGACCATGGGCACGCCGTTGCGACGGCATGTCTGGCCGCTCAGCACGACCAGACTGGACGATCCATTCGCATCCAGAGGGTGCATGGACCATGGTGCATACAGGGCCTGAGGTTTGGGAGCGGCGGGCAACTGCAGTCCCATGGCGTTCAGGCGTTCGATCAGTAAGGTGTCGTGGCTCATGTGCGTGTGCTCCAGCAAACCTGGCCGCTGAGCCAGCAACCATCCGGCTCACCTTGCTCATTGTGTCGTGCCCGTACATAGATGGCGGAGGGTGATCCCATGGCCTCTCCCTGCAGCACGATGCATTGCGCGTCTTTGCCACCGGCGTGGGCAAATTCTCCGCGTGCCTGGAGATGGCTCCAAAGCGCCGCTGCGGCAATTCCGGTCGCGGCATCTTCGGGATAGCCGGATGAACGAGGGAACTGGCGTGCATGCACCCTGAGTGGCGAATCGGCGTCGACGGGGTTTTCCAACGCATACGGATAGAGACCCGTGGAATCGATCTGCTCGCACAGCGACTTCATCCGCGCGAAATCCGGCTGCAGCGCATGCACTGCGCGAGGGTCGTTGAATTCGATCAGCGTTTTGATGCGACTGGTCGATGCGTTGACGGCGGGATGCGCAACCACAGCGGCCGCAGAGGCTGGCGAGAGCGAGAGGACCGACAGAGCATCCTGGGTTTGTGCTTCATCGAGGAGCGTGCATTGTCCCGGCGGTTGCGAAATCCACGGGCACTGCCGTGCCTCATCCCACTGCACGTGCACCAGACCGCTGAGCGTCTGCACCACCGCCTCGCTCGATCGCCACAGACCCCATTGACGCAGGGCCCACAGGCTGCCCACCGTGGCATGGCCGCACATTTCCATCTCATGGGCGGGTACGAAGAAGCGGAGTTTCCATTGAGCGAGCGGATTGTCTGCGGGCAGCACAAAGGCCGATTCGTGACCGTACTGCGCAGCGACCTGCTGCATGTCTGCGTCACTCATGCCCTGTGCGTCGGTAACCAGCGGCACCGGGTTGCCGCCGCGCATGTCGCGTGTGAACACATCGATCAAGGTGACCTGACCGTGTTTTGGTAGAGAGGGGGAGGGAGTCATCATTTCAAACGTCATTCGGATGGGAAAAGCTTGCCATCAATCCATGGATACGCCGGCAGCAGCGGACACATCGGCCCAATACTTCGCATCGCGCGCGACGCGCGCCGCCATGGCTTGCGACTCTTCGGCGACGACCGTGACGCCATAGTCGGCCAGCGCCTTGGCAACTTCCGGCTCCTGCAGCGTTTGCTGCAAAGCACCGGAGAAACGCTTCACGATGGCAGGGGGCGTCTGCGCCGGAAACGCGACGCCGTACCAAAGTTGCTGCTTGAAGCCGGAGATGCCTTGCTGCTCGAAGGTCTTGAGTTCCGGCAGCAGCGGCGTTGCCGCCGTCGTGGCCAGGGCCTTGATCTTGCCGCTGCGCACATAGGGCACCAGACCGACGGGATTGTCGAACATCAGCTGAATCTGACCACCGAGCAAATCCGTATAGGCGGGCGCGGCACCGCGATAAGGGACATGAATCATCGCTGTACCGAATTGGCGTTGAAACTGCTCGCCCATCAAATGGGACACCGTGCCTTTGCCGACCGAGCCATAGCTCACGCTCTGGGAGCTTGCCTTCAACTTGTCTTGCAGCCCGACCATGCTGTCCACTCCCATCGCGGGGGTGGCCACCAGCAAATAGGGCGTCGTTCCAATCAGTCCCGCATACGAAAAATCCTTCTGAACGTTGTAGCCCAGCTTGGGATAGATCGCCGGTGCGACGGCATGTGTGCTGGTCGTCACCAGACCCACGGTGTAGCCATCCGCGCGGCTGCGTGCGAGCTGGGTGCTGCCAATGGTTCCGCCAGCGCCGCCGCGATTGTCGATGACGATGGGCTGTCCCAGGTGACGCGAGAGACTCGGCTGCAACACGCGAATGATCAGATCAGTGCCGCCGCCCGCAGGGAACGGAACCACTACCGTGATGGGCTTGGTGGGCCAGTCGCTTGTCGCCGCGTGGGCGACGGAAAGGCTGCCAGACGCCACACAGAACAAAGTGACCGAGGCGACACGAGCCAGCTTGTGGCAAAGGTGTTGTGCGAGGAATTTCATGGACGGACCCGGTGAAGACAAGGAGCCCCATGCTAGGCAGCCGCGCCTTGCCGCTCAAACCCAAACGCGACAGAGGCCTTCATCCCAAAGGCGACACGGCATCGAGGGGCGAATCGGATGGGCCTGTTTGGTCTGGACCGCGAATTTGGGCATACTGCATGCAAATTCTGCTGCCCATGACCGCGAAGCTCATTCCTCATCCCATGTCTGCCAAACGGGACCTTCTGGCGTCCGACGGCTTCTTGCTGTCCGGAAACAAGCAGCCCGAATACCAGTTCAATTGGCATGAGCATGATTGCTCCATGCTGTTGTGGGTGAGTGCCGGATCACTCGAAAGCCGCTGGCATGGCACGCAGGAAACCGTCGCAGCAAACAAGGCACTCACAGGCGGCACTTTGATTTCCGAATCGCAGTTGACGCTGCAGCCCGGCATGGCGCTGCTCCTGCCTGCGGTGACGGCCCATGCGAATCGCGCGCGAACGCACCAGCAGCAACATGGCCAGCTGTATCTTGAACCGGACCTGCTGCGCCACTGTCCTGTGCGCGGCGCGTTCTATCTGGACGCACCTGCCAGAAGCATGCTCGCCACACTGACCATGCCAGGCCTGTCACCCGCGAGTCGTCAGCAATTGGTCCGTGCCCTGTTGCCCCAACTAGAGCACGGCCATCCTGTGGTGTTTGCAGACTCGGCAGAGACGAGCATCGCTCAGCGCCTGAGCCAACTCATTGGCGCAGCGCTGGATGAAGGACAACGTCCGCCATCCCTTGAATCCATGGCCTCGGTGCTGGGCATGTCGATGCGCAGCTTGCAGCGACATTGTCTGCAGGAATTCGGCTGCAGTCCCGTCCAACTGCGACGCCACCTGATCGCACAGGCGGCCACGCAGATGTTGGACAGCGGAATCAGATTGGCCGAGGCAAGCCATCAACTGGGCTTTTCGAGCAGCGGGCATCTTTCGCGGCTTCTGTCTTCGGTTGGGAAGTCGAGCTGAAAGCACGGAAGTCCCTCGTCCATCGCTTCGAGAGTCCATCCCGCCTCCATTCGGAAGCAGCTTTTGGAGGTCACAATCGGCTGCATATGACAAAGGAGGACAGGTTGCGATGATCTACTTCTGTGGCGACACCCACGGTTACTTCGATCACGTGCTGGACATCGTTGCCAGAGACCGACCGGCGGCCATCGTGTTTCTGGGGGACATTCAGGCCCGGCGGCCGCTGGAGCAGGAGCTTGCGCCCATTCTGGACATGACCGAGGTCTGGTACATCCACGGCAACCATGACACGGACACCGATGCGGATTACGACCATGTGTTCGGATCGGCGCTTGGAGACCGCAATCTGCATGGCCGGGTTGCGGAGATCGACGGCGTGCGCATTGCGGGTCTGGGCGGCGTTTTTCGCGGCCAGGTGTGGTGGCCGCCCGCTCAATGGAAATATGAAAGTGCCGCAGAATTCACATTGCATTGCGGACGCAGCAACCGTTGGCGCGACGGCTTGCCACGCAAGCATCGCAGCACCATCTTCCCCGAAGACTATTTCCGCTTGGTTGCCCAGCGCGCCGACATCCTGGTGACGCATGAGGCACCGAGCGCCCATCCGCACGGTTTCGATGTGCTGGATGAGTTGGCCAGGAGCCTGCGTGTCGACAAGGCGTTTCATGGCCACCATCACGACTGTCTGGACTACAGCGCCAGCAGCGCGCGCATGGGTTTCGATGCTTATGGCGTCGGCTACTGCGGCATCACCGATATGGAAGGCCGCCGCATCCAGCCGGGCCAATTCGATCAGCCAAGGGCTGTGCGCATGGGAGAGGGATCACCGTGATGGTCTCCTGTGCAGGTCTGTAGATCAGGCGCCGTTCAGAGCAGGGGCACGCATGGCGCATGTGCACAGCCGATCGATAATCGTCACCATCCACCGTCTTTCTCGCGCTGTCCGCCACCATGGATTCTTTTTCCGATCTCACGCTTTTCGCGCAAATCGCCAAGTTGGGCAGCATGGCTGCCGCGGCCCAGGAGCTGGGTGTCACGCCGCCTGTCGTGTCGCGGCGACTCGCTGCTTTGGAGGCCCGGCTCGGCGTGCGACTGCTCAATCGCACGACGCGCCGGTCGAGCCTGACGCCGGAAGGGGAGCAATACCTCAACGACGGAGCGCGAATTCTGGAGGAGCTCAGTGCGCTGGAAAGCCGCCTGGGTGGCGGGACGCACCAGCCCATGGGGACGATTCGCATTGGTGCGACGCTCGGTTTTGGGCGCATGTACATTGCGCCAGTGCTGTCGAAGTTCACGCAGGAGTTTCCGCAGGTCGAGGTGCAACTGCATCTGACGGATCGGCCGATCAATCTGGTGGAGCAGGGCTTTGATCTCGTCATTCGTTTTGGCGAGCAGGCCGACAGTCGCCTGACTGCGCGACTGCTGGCCAACAACCGGCGGCTGCTGTGTGCGGCACCGAGCTACCTGAAGAAGCTTGGCGTTCCGGCCACACCGAGAGAACTTGGCAAGCACAATTGCATCTTCATCCGCGAGGGTGATGAGACCTACGGCACCTGGTATCTGCGTCGCGCGGGCGAAGTCGAAGCGGTCAAGGTTCGATCGAACCTGAGCTCCAACGATGGGACGGCCGCGTTGGGCTGGGCCATCGAAGGGCGTGGCATTTTGCTGCGTTCGCAGTGGGACATTGCCGAGCACCTGCGCAGCAAGCGGCTGGTGCCGGTCCTCGGAGACTGGAGCAGTCCGCCTGCCGATGTGTATGCGGTGTTCCAGGCCACCAAACAGATGCCCGCAAAAATCCGGACCATGGTGGACCGACTGGTCGATGCCTTCGAGCCATGGCGCAGACGGGCGGCGGAGCCCTGCGGTCCCTGGTGACATCGAGGCTTCCTGCGCGGTGAGCGTGTGCCGGCCTTTCCGCGCATGGCGAATCATGGGTCAATTATTGTGCTGTAGGCAATAAAGAATGAATCTGACGTAATTTATTTAATTTTCATTCATTATTAGCATCTGTCTCGTGCTTCATAACAAACACCGGAGACATCGATGAACCGCAGAACCCTTGTACTCGCGCTGGCTGCATGCATGCCGCTGACCCACGCATTGGCACAGAATGCCTACCCGCAGAAGCCGGTCAAACTGATCGTGCCCTACGCCCCCGGAGGAAGTGCCGACATCGCCGCGCGGCTGGTCTCCGAAGAATGGGGCAAGGCGCTGGGGCAGTCGCTTGTGATCGAAAACAAGGGCGGTGCCGGTGGCAATCTGGGGGTGGACGCGGTGGCGAAATCTCCGGCTGACGGATACACCATCGGGTTGCAGACCGTGTCTCTGGCCATCAATCCGTGGCTGACGGCCAAGATGCCCTACGACACCCTCAAGGATCTGGCACCCATTGGCATGGTGGCCACTTCGCAGCATGTGCTGGTCGTCAACAACGCGCTTCCCGCCAAGAACCTCAAGGAACTGATGGCCCTGCTGAGTGCCAAGCAGGGCGAGTTCAGCTACGGCTCGGCTGGTTCGGGCAGTACCTTCCACATTGCCGCCGAGTTGTTCAAGAGCGTCGGCAATTTCAACATCATGCACGTACCGTACCGCGGCGGTGGCCCGGCTCTGGTCGACACCATCGGCGGCCAGGTGCAAATGTCGTTCCCGGTGCTCTCAGCCGCAGCGCCTCAGGTCCAAGGGGGCAAGCTGCGCGCCATTGGCGTCACTGGCAAACAGCGCTCTCCGTTGATGCCCGATGTGCCGACCATCGCCGAAGGAGGCATGCCGAACTACGCCTTCGAAACTTGGTTCATGGTGTTTGCACCTGCCGGCACACCCGCCCCGGTGATCGAGAAGTTGAACGCCACTTTGCGTTCGGTCCTCGCCAAACCCAATGTCGCCGCCCGAATGGCCAAAGAAGGCTTTGACCCGCTGCCATCCACACCCGCCGAAGCCCGCGCGCGCCTGGAGCGTGAACTGCCTCAATGGGGCAAGCTGGTGAAGGAACGCGGGATCACCGCAGACTGACAAGCGAAGAAGAACATGCCCCACGACACAACCCCATCCAACAAGACGCTGTACCAGAAACTGGTCGACAGCCACACCGTGCGCAGGCTCGATGAAGACAACGTTCTGTTGTTCTGCGATCTGCATCTGATGAACGAATACACCAGTCCGCAAGCCTTCGCCGGGCTGCATGAAGAGAACCGCAAAGTGGCTGTGCCCGGGCAGAACGTCTCGGTCGTCAGCCACATCATTCCGACGGACCCGTCCGCCATTCGCATCATTCACGATGCGGCGTCCGCGCTGCAGGCCTCCAATCTGGCCCGCAACTGCGCGATGCACGGCATTCCCTTGTTCGACACCAACGATGCCATGCAGGGCATCGAGCATGTGGTCGCGCCCGAACATGGAATGATCCGGCCCGGCATGGTGGTCATCTGCGGCGACAGCCACACCACCACCTATGGTGCGCTGGGTGCACTGGGCTTTGGCATCGGCACCTCCGAGGTGGAGCATGTGCTCGCCACGCAGACGCTGGTTTATCGCACTGCAAAGGACATGCGCATTCGCGTGGATGGAACACTCCCGACAGGCACCACCAGCAAGGATCTGATTCTGATGATCATCGGTCAGATCGGTGCGCAGGGTGCGCGCGGCTACGTGGTGGAGTTCTGCGGCACTGCCATCGAACAACTCTCGGTCGAGGCGCGATTCACGCTCTGCAATATGGCCGTGGAAGCCGGAGCGCGCGGAGCGCTGATTGCGCCTGACGAGACATCCATCCGCTATGTTCTCGAGAAGTGCCCCGACATCGTGGGGCAGACTCGCGAATCGGCTCTTGCGGCTTGGAAAGACCTTCGCAGCGACGCAGACGCGACATTCGACGCGGAACATGTTTTCGACGCTGCGAACATCGAGCCTCACGTCACTTGGGGAACAAGCCCCGATCAGGTGCTGCCCATCAGCGGCAAGATTCCGTCCCCGGAAAGTCTGAGCAGCGAGATCCGTCGCAGCGCAGAACAGGCGCTGCGGTACACCGCTTTGCAGCCGGGAGCCGCGCTCGCGGGCACGCCCATCGAGCATGTCTTCATCGGCTCATGCACCAATGCACGCATCGAGGACCTGCGCGCCGCAGCGTCCATCGTGGAGGGCAGACAGGTCGCCAAGGGGGTTCGCGCGATGGTGGTTCCGGGCTCCGGCGCCGTCAAGATTCAGGCCGAGTTGGAGGGGCTGGACAAGGTATTCCTCAACGCGGGCTTCGAATGGCGCAAGCCCGGTTGCTCCATGTGCCTCGCCATGAACGACGACGTGCTGATGGACGGCATACGCTGCGCATCGACCACCAACCGCAACTTCGAAGGCCGCCAGGGCCGAGGCGCGATCACCCACCTGATGAGCCCCGCAATGGCCGCTGCCGCGGCCGTGACCGGGATGATCACCGACGCAAGAAAGATGGAGCAAACGCATGCCAACTGATCGAACCATCACGGGACAGGCGACTGCGCTGCGCATCGACAATCTGGACACCGACCAGATCATGCCCAAACAGTTCCTGCGCGGCATCGACAAATCGGGTCTGGCGCAAGGCCTGCTGTACGACCTGCGCTTCGACAAGAGCGGAACGCTGCGCCCGGAATGTGCCCTGAACCATCCCGACCGCGCTGGCACCAACGTGCTTCTGGGTGGCTCCAATTTCGGATGCGGCTCCAGCCGCGAGCACGCCGTGTGGGGCCTGCTGCAGTACGGCATTCAGGCCGTGGTCGCACCCAGCTTCGGGGAAATCTTCTACTCCAATGCGATGGGCAACCGCCTGCTGCTTGTGCAACTCGATCCACAGACCATCGAGGCGATGATGGACCTTGCCGACGGCGCTGAAGCCCCACCCATGCAGATCGACGTGGCATCACGCAAAGTCACCTACGGCCCAATCCAGGCCGAATTCCCCATCTCGCAGCGCCACCAGACCATGTTCCTGCAAGGCGTCGATGTCATCGGCCTGACCTTGAATCATCAGGAGGAAATTCATGCGTTCGCAGAGTCCCACTGGGCCAAACAGCCATGGGTTCGCGACGTGGCCAAGAGGATGAAGGAGCACTTGGACAGCAGCCCGCGTTGAACGGCCCAGAATGCCTCAGCGAACCTCGCTTGCCCTTTCTGGGCATTCCGGTTCGGCAAGAGGCATGCTTGGTGATCAACTCGGGCTGGGTTCAAACAACGTCCCGCCCCAACTCATGCATGGCGGTGCGATAAGTCTCTCGGGCGCTCCATGCGGCAGTGGCTGCGACGATCGTGATGGCGAAGGCCAGGCCTCCTACGGTCATCCAGATGTTCTGCGAGCCGGGAGGAGCCACGGCTGCGAACAGGGCTGGCAGCATGGCGGTGGTTGCGGTGCCGACGTTCTGAGAGATGGCCATCGCCGACACGCGGGTGCGGGTGGGAAACAGCTCGGGAAAGAAGCTCGGGAACACGGCGTTGAATCCCTGGTAGGCGACGCCCCACATCAGCACGGACATCACGATTGCGAGCGCGACGTTGTGGATGCTGATGGCGTACAGGTAGCCAAAAGACATCGCACCAGCCAGCAGCGAACCGACGATGAAGGGCGGGCGGCGACCCAGACGGTCCGAGAGTCGTCCAATCAGTGGAATGATCAGTATCGCCACGAGGTTGCCCAGCACGGGGATCCACAGATAGACGTTCTTGTCGAAGCCAATGCCGTACGCTGGTTGTACCGCATACACGGCACCGAACACCGTGGTGACGACCGGAATGACGTTCATTGCCGCCATGAGTGTGACCCGCAGCATGTTCGGGGAGTTGTACTTGAAGGCGTCCAGCACTGGTGAGCGCGCCTTCTTGGTTTGGTCGTGGGTGAATGCGGGCGTTTCGTCCACTTCACGGCGAATGATCCAGCCGACAACGATCAGAATGAAGCTCAGCAAGAAGGGAATGCGCCAGCCCCATGCCAGGAAGGCATCGGCTGGCATGAAGTGCGCGAGTGGCAAGAAGATCGCTGCCGCCATGATTTGTCCGGCTTGCACACCCTGCAGGGCAAAGCTCGCGTAGTAGCCTCGTTGTCCGGGCGGCGCGTGCTCCAGAATCATCGAACTGGCGCCGGATATTTCGCCTGCAACAGCAAAGCCTTGAATCAGTCGGCAGACGACCAGCAGCGCGGGAGCCCACAAGCCAATTTGCTCGTAGCTGGGCAGCAGTCCCACGATCATGGTGGAAACGCCCATCAACAGCATGCACAGCACAAGAATTTGCTTGCGACCGCGCGTATCGCCCAGGTGTCCCAACACGAACGCGCCGATGGGGCGCGCCACATACCCCACGCCATAGGTGGCGAGCGAGGCGATGATGGCGACGTTGGGATCGCCTTTCGGGAAAAATATCTGCGGAAAGATCAGCGCTGCAGCGGTTGCATAGATGAAGAAGTCGTAGTACTCCAGCGCTGAACCGATCCAGCCGCTGGCGGTTGCCTTCTTGGACTGTTGAGCGCTGTGCGCGTCAACGTCCTGTTTTTTGCGATTCATGGTTTGCCTCTCTTTTGTGGTTTTGAATTGAACGCAACGTCTCCCGCAGGTCTAGGGTGGACTTGCGCAACCTGCATGGAGTCACTGATGAGCGTGGCGGGACGGGAGTCGTCCCCTCACGTGCGAGACATGTGCTGTCAGCGCATGTCCAAAGCTCTGGCGCACGCATGGCGCGCCGCGAGGTAGCCGAACACGATTCCCGGGCCGATCGTGATGCCGGGCGCGGTGTAGACGCCGCCCATGATCGAGCGCATGTCGTTGCCTACTGCGTACAGGCCCGGTATCGGGTGCCCGTTCTCGTCGAGCGTCTGCGCATGGACATCGGTATCGAATCCCTGCGCCGCGCCGATATCGCCGGGATACAGTCGCACCGCGAAATACGGGCCTTGTTCCAGCGGACCCATGCATGGATTGGGACCCGGCCAATGCGGATCACCCAAGTTGCGCTGGTATGTGGTTTCGCCCCGGTGAAAGTCCTCGTCCACACCGCTGCGTGCGAGTTGATTGAAGCGTGCAACGGTTGCCGTCAGACGTTGGCCATCAATTCCCAGCGACTTCGCCAATTCCTCCACCGTTTCGGCCTGCGTGAGATAGCCATCCGCCAGAAAGCGAGCGAGCCCGCCGCCTCCCGGGCGCACCATGCCGAGGCCATATTTCTTCAGCGCAATGGCATCGCAAATGAGGAAGGCGGGCGTTGAAACCCGGCCGTCCGATCCTGATTGCTGCATTGCCAGACCGAACAAGTGATATGACGTGCTTTCGTTGACGAATCGCTGCGCCGCGGAGTTGACGCAAAGTACGCCCGGTTTCGCACGGTCCATCACGAAGTGGGGGAACACGGCGGTGCTTCCATCCGCTCGTTTTCTGCGAGACACGGGCGCCCAGTAGGCGGGGCTCATCGTTTCTTTTCCATAACGCGCGCCGACCGTTTCCGCGAGGACATGCGCTTTGCCGGTGTGCCCCGGTGCGCCTGGGCACCATCCCGATTCAGTACCGGGCAACAATGCCCGGCGGCGTACTTCATTGCGATTGAAGCCGCCGCTGGCAAGCACCACGCCTCCACGCACGCGCACCGACTTGAATGCGCCGGACTTCGCCAACGTCAGTCCTTTCACACCGTAGTGGTCGCCTTGCAGACTGGTGACTTCTGTGTTCATTGCCAGCGTCACATTCGGCAGGCTCGACAGCGAATGGAGCAGGCGCGCGATCAAGGCATTGCCCATCACCAATCGGGTTCCGCGCGGATGGCTCAACTTGTCCCTGGCATGTCGAGTCAGTATGCGCAATGAGTGCTTCAGCGAAGCCCAGGATTGCCGCATTCCCAGCAAGTGGTTGATGTCGGTGCGATCGACCATCATGCCGCCCAAGACGGTGAACTCCTCGATGGGCGGTCGGACCAAACCGAACAGCTTGCCGAGCTGGCGTGCGTCGAACGGAACGGGCTCCAGTGCGCGTCCCGCAGTGGTGGAACCAGCCAGCTCGGAGATGTAGTCCGGGTGTTTGGCGTAAGGCCGAAACTGGACTTCCGACTTTTTCGCCAGGTGCTCGATGGCTTCAGCGCCTCGCTCCAGAAAGACCCGCCGCAAGTCGCTCACACCATAGTGACCGACTGCGGTTTGCAGATAGCGGTCCGCATCTGCCAGCGTGTCATTCGGATTGACCGATGCTCCCTGCGTTGTGCCAGGCACCCAGCAAGTTCCTGCTGACAAAGCGGTGGTGCCGCCGACATATTCCGTATGTTCGACCAGCAGCACTTCGCGTCCCTCAAGTGCCGCGAAAAGAGCCGTCGCCATGCCCGCGCCACCTGCCCCAATCACCGCGACATCGAACGCCTGTCCGTCGGGCAACTGCGCCAGACTCTGAATGAGTTTCATGGACATGGGGCCACCTATCGCTGAGCGAGGAAATCAACCATCAAGTCACGGACCCGCGCGAACATGTCGGTGCCAGTGACCGTGCCCAGCCCGCGCGCTCTGGCCGCAGTGATCAGAGGACTCACCACGGGCAGCGTGATCACACAGCCCACGAAGGCGTTTGCATCGAGGCGCTCGACCACTACGGGCAGAGGATCGGACTCGCGCATGCCGACCGGCGAGGCGTTGATGACCAGCGAATAACCCGCAGGATCGGATGAGCCCACGCCGACGGGGCAAAGACTCAATCCAGTCAAGCGATTCACCAGCGCATCCCGGCGAACCACATCGCTGTCATGCAGATCCAGCGATGCGACGCCCGCCGTCACCAGTGCGTGAGCGATCGCCGAGCCTGCGCCGCCGGCCCCCACCAGAAGTGCGCGCTGCCCTTTGGGCTCGCATCCCTTGTCACGCAGCGCTTGCACGTATCCCACGCCGTCGAACATGTCGCCGTGCCATTCGCCATCCGGGTTGCGTCGCATGGTGTTGACGGTGCCCAGAAACTGCGCACGCTCAGACACCGTATTGCACAAAGCCGTGCATGCAAATTTGTGCGGCACCGTCACGATGATGCCGTCCACGTTCTTCGCCAGGGAGACGCCTGCATGCCACTGCGCAAGGGCTTGTGGCGATACATGTGCAGGGATCACGATCGCATTCATCCCGAGTTGATCGAACGCCTGCGAGACGCCGAGCGGTGATCTCACTTGGGCAATGGGATCTCCCACGATGAAGTGAACGCGCGTTGCGCCACTGAGTTGGTTGCGATGGTTGTCGTGCATTGAAGCCTCCCTGAATTGATTGAGAAACATGTGTTCCGTTTCTGCGTTTTTCGAATTATTATTCAATAGTGGAATGTCATTCCATTTTTGAACATTGTTTTGTTTCATCGATTTTCAGGAGCAGAAGTAAGAGCCCATGCGCCGACTTTCATCGACCCGACGTGGCCCGATTCCACTTGCCAACCGACTGACCTGCGAAGGTCTGGATCGGTTCGCAATGCGGTACGCTGCTCACCACTTTCATGATCGACACAGTGGTCCCATATGAGCAACGTCCTTGAACGCACCCTCGGCATTTTTGAACTTCTGGCACGCCATGGCGAAGGCCTGGAGTTGGCGAACATCGCCGACACACTCCACATTCCGCGCAGCGCAGCACACCGGCTGCTTGGCGAACTTGCGCGTTACGGCTACGTCCGGCAGCCGCGTGAACTGGGCGCTTACATGCTCACCACCAAGCTGACTTCGCTGGGCTTGTCCTTCCTCAGCCACAGCGGCATCACCGATTTCTCTCAACCTCTGCTGGACCGGCTGGCGGCGAGTTCCGGTGAACTGGTCCGCCTTTCCGTCGTTGATGGCGCGCGCCTGACCTGGGTGGCGCGAGCGCAAGGCGCACGGCAGGGCCTTCGTTATGACCCGGACATGGGCAGCGACGCACGCCTTTCCTGTTCGTCCTCCGGCATTGCATGGATGAGTGCGTTGACCGACGATGAAGCGATTGCGTTGGCCTCGGGGCAGGGCATGGGGCAACGGGCCGACTACGGGCCCAACGCCCCCAAGAATCTCAAGGAAATGATGAAGTACGTGAAAGAGGCCCGCACTCGCGGCTTCAGCATCACGATCGACACCTACACCTCGGGGCTGAGCGCCATGGCCGCAGTGGTCCAACCCATTGGCGGCGCACCCATCGGCGCGATTTCCATCGCAGGCCCCACGGTCCGGTTCACAGAGCAGCGCATGCAAGCGCTGGGTGCTGAGCTGATCGAAGTGGCAGCGCAAATGGCCGCAGCCAGCGGCACCTCACCCTTTTTCCAGAAATCCACACACGGCGGCCCACCGAGTCGGCTGCCTATCTACGCTGCGTAAGCAAACACCATCCTCATGTCGTCCCACTGCACACAAGAACATCCCATTGCCACCGAACCCCCACTGAACTGCGATCTTCTCGTCATAGGATCTGGGGCAGGGGGCTTGTCCAGTGCAGTGACTGCGGCTCAGCGAGGTCTCAAAGTCATCGTCATCGAAAAGGAGGCGCGCTTCGGAGGAACCACCGCTTGGTCCGGCGGATGGATGTGGATTCCCCGCAATCCGCTGGCGCTGGCGGCAGGCATTTCGGAGCACGAAGAGGACGCACTGAACTATCTGCGCCTTGAACTTGGCGAACACTTCGAGGAGTCCCGTGCGCGCACCTATCTTGCGCAGGCCCCGCACATGGTGGAGTTCTTTCAACGCCACACCGCTCTTCGGTTCATCGATGGAAATGCCATTCCCGACTTTCATGGCAACAATCCCCATGCCGTCCTGGGCGGACGCTCCGTCTGCGCGGCGCCATTCGATGGCCGACGCCTTGGGCAACGCGTGCATACGCTGAAACCGCCGTTGCAGGAAACGACCCTGTGGGGCATGGGCATCGCCTCCGGTCAGGAGCTGCGTCACTTTCTCAATTCACGTCGTTCGTTGGCGTCCTTCTGGTATGTGAGCAAGCGCCTTTTGCAGCATGCACGCGATGTGCTGCTGCACAACCGCAGCCTGCGGCTGGTCAACGGCAATGCGCTGGTGGCGGCGCTCGCAGCTTCGGCGTTTGAATTGGATGTGGATATTCGCACGAGCCATGCCGCTGTCGGTTTGCTGAGATCGTCCGGGCGTATTTCCGGTGCGACTGTTCATACCTCCAATGGGCCAGTCGTCATTCACGCATCCCAAGGCGTGGTGCTTGCCTGTGGCGGATTTCCGCACGACGCGGCACGCAAGGCGCAGATGCTCGCTCACGCCAGAGAGGGTCACTCACATCACTCGGCAGCCGGATGGGGAAATACCGGCGATGGGTTGAGGTTGGGCGAATCGGTCGGTGGATGGGTGCGCAGCGACTTGAAGGATGCGGCAGCCCTCGCGCCGGTTTCGTTGGTTCCACGCGCCGATGGATCGACGGGCCACTTTCCACACCTGATCGAGCGCGCAAAACCCGGTTTGATCGCGGTGCGCTCCGACGGAAAGCGCTTCGTCAACGAGGCCGATTCCTATCACGATTTCATGCGCGGACTCCTGGCCGCGACGCCCGAGGGCGAGACCGTGCAAGCATGGCTGCTCTGTGATCGGGAGTTCTTCAATCGCTTCGGATTGGGCGCTGCCAAACCGTGGCCCATGCCCAAGACACACTGGCTGCGCAGTGGCTATCTTGTGCAGGCAGACACGTGGGACGCCTTGGCCCTTGCCTGCGGTATCGATCAAACGCAGTTGAAAGACACCGTGTCGCGCTACAACGCCATGGCCTTGCAGGGCCAGGACACCGAATTCGCGAAAGGCGAAACCGCCTACAACCGCGTGCAAGGTGAAGTGCGACCGGGGCTTCCCAATCCCTGCATGGCTCCTTTGATCCGGGGCCCGTTCTACGCAGTGCGCGTGGTGGCCGGAAGCCTTGGAACATTTGCAGGACTGAGCACCGACGAGCATGCGCGTGTGCTCGATCAGGACGGCGAACACATCCCGGGCCTCTATGCCGTCGGCAACGACATGAGTAGCCTCATGGCAGGCTGCTACCCCAGCGGCGGCATCACCTTGGGCCCGGCCATGACGTTCGGATTCATTGCCGCGCGCCATGCCAGCGAAGCGGTGCCGGTCTAGTCCAGAGGAATCTGGGCGGCGCGACTTTTCTTTTTCCTTTCTTCATTTTCAATTTCCATTTTTTTCATTCATACACAACGAGGGAGAACCTGCATGTACTACGAAATAGCCACTTTGACTTTGCCCATGGGGACTGCGGCCACGGCCGCAAACAACGTCCACGCCTATGCAACCGACGCACAAGCCGGCGGAGAGTTGCTGGGCTGTTGGTTCACAGACATCGGTGTGCTCAACCAGATGACGGTGCTGCGAGGCTTCGCCAGCCTTGAGGAAATGAATGCAGAGAGAGCGCGCACGCAGGCAAGCGCATCGCCTTATGGTTGCGGCGACATCTACCAACGCCTTGAAATCCAGAGCTTCAAAGCCTTCCCCTGGATGAAGCCCCTGCGCCCCAGCGCGGAATCGGGCATCCGCGGTCCGGTCTACGAAATCCGCACCTACGGAATCAAACCCGGTGGAGTTCAGCCCACCATCGACCTGTGGGAACAGTACGTTCCTCTGCGCGAAAAGATCTCGCCCTGTCTGGTTGCAATGGTGGCCCTCGATGGAGCCCCACGCTTTACCAACATCTGGGCCTATCCGACGCTGGATGCGCGCAGCAAAGCACGCGCCGACGCGGTGGCCCAAGGCATCTGGCCTCCCAAGGGTGGACCGGCGAATCTGACGACGGACATGCATTCCAGCATCGTCCTGCCCACATCCGTCTCGCCATTGAACTGAGCATTGTGACAACCATGCCGCACCGCGCTTCATCCTTGGCCTATCTGACCTCGCACAGATGCTCACCCTCAGAGGCGGT
Organism: Diaphorobacter sp. HDW4B; assembly: GCF_011305535.1. Classification (GTDB taxonomy): domain Bacteria; phylum Pseudomonadota; class Gammaproteobacteria; order Burkholderiales; family Burkholderiaceae_C; genus Diaphorobacter_A. Next base: position 628,988 of record NZ_CP049906.1, on the reverse strand, counting down.
GCGCATTGCAGCGCAAACAGGTTACGACTTCGTGGGCTTGCGACTTTGGCCCAACGCACCTGACGGTCCGCATCAGCGACTGCTGGGCCTGCCCGACGTTCTTCGCGAGACACGGGCTGCCATCAACGACACGGGTGTTCAGGTCTTCGATCTGGAGATCATCCGACTCGATGCGGATTTCAACCCGCATCGCTGGGATGCGCTTTTTGATGCGGGAGCCGCTTTGAACGCGCGTGCGGTACTCGTGGCCGCTGACGACACCGACGAGCAACGCCTGACGCAAAGCTACGCCAGACTCTGCGAAGTCATCAAGCCTTATGGCATGACGGCTGACCTCGAGTTCATGCCATGGACCGCTGCACCCAACGCAGCGAGCGCCCTGCGCATCATCCGCAATGCCGGACAACCCGACAACGCGGGGATCCTTGTGGACGCGCTGCACTTTGCTCGATCCAAGACTACGCTGGACGACATTCGCCAGATCCCACGCGAGCTTCTGCACTACGCGCAGATTTGCGATGCTTGGTCAGGCACACATTTTTCGACGGAGCAGATGATTCACACCGCGCGCTGCGAACGTCTGTTGCCAGGCGATGGGAACATTGATCTGCATGGACTCTTTTCGGCGCTCCCTGCAGATTTGCCGTTGAGCGTCGAAATCGTCAATTTCGAGTTGGAATCTAGGGAATCTCCAGCAGATTGGGCCACGCGCTGCCGCCAGCATGCGCAGGACTTCGTTGGAGCGAAAGTCGAGGATTCCAGAAAGACGTTGCGCTGCTAAAAAGCGCCGGCGTTCTTCGTTCAGGTCAGATGCCTCGTTCTTCGCAGTTTGAGCCCGGAAGCAATACACCCGCAGGCCACGTGTGCGGTCATGCAGGCATGGGGCTTCAGGATGGGCTGGAACCGAGTGTCCCGGCACACCACAGACTTGTTTTGCTATCTGTCCACTATTGTTGAGTTGTGGAAATAATAAGGCATCGAATGGGAGACGCAGAATGCAGCAACACAACACGGCACCTACTGCTCTGGACAGGCGAACCTTTGGTCAGCAAGTCACGGGACTGGCCGCTGCACCGCTGCTGGCCGCGTTGCCAACCGGCAGTCAAGGCGCATCCTCCAAAGATGGGCATCTTCCTGATGCGGCAAACCGATCCTCACTGATCGCTCCCAGCGAGGAACATCCGCATGCCGCAACCTACATGGCATTCGCCTCCGACGCCGATGGCATCTGGACTCAGCCATCACGCGACAACGCGGGTCTGTCGCGAGTGCGCAGCGATCTGATCGATGTCGCCAAGGCCATCGGTGCATTCGAGCCCGTCAAGATGATGGTGCTCTCGGCTTCGGAGCGGGCTGCGGCGCAAGCCCTGCTGGAGCGGGCGAGCGGGGCGAACCCCGACGTTCACCAGTTGTACAACAGCCGCTCCAAGAATGTCGGCGGCGTCGAACTGATCCTCACACCACGCGGTTTCAATGATTATTGGACGCGAGACACCGCTCCGGTGTTTGTCAAAGACGCCGCTAACGGCAACCGCCTGACGGCGCTCGATTTCAACTTCAACGGATGGGGAAACGCCAATTCCCGCAGTCGCGAGGCACCACGCAGCAGCAATCACACCAAGACAGCGGCGTTCTACCAACCCTACGCCAATGACCAAAAAATCGCCGCTGCCATAGCGGCACGTCATCAGGCTCCGCTGGTCAAAAGCAGTCTCGTGCTGGAAGGGGGTGCTCTGGAGTGGGACGGCGAGGGTTGCGCCATCGTCACGGCCTCGTCGGTACTGCACGTCAACCGCAATCCACAGCTGTTTGATGTCACCACCTCGGGCCGACAGATCGAAAGTGCGCGGCTCAAACCGACAGCCAAGGCCACGGTGCAGGCCGAACTGAAAAGGCTGCTGGGCGTGAGCAAAGTGATCTGGCTGTCCGGCACCGACGCATTCCCCGACGTGGAGGTGGATGAGGAAACCGACATCACCAACGGGCATGTGGATTTCTACGCCAAATTCCTGGCCCCCGGCGTCGTGGCCTATGCCTATGATCCACACGACAGCACGGGAGAAAAGGCCATCACCGCCCGCCACCAGCGTGAACTGAGCGGGCAAACCGACGCCCAAGGCCGCCGTCTGCAACTCGTGCCGTTGGTGACACCAAGAGAATATAGCGCCCGATTGACCCGCAGCCAAAGCAAGAATTTCGCAGCCGGCTACATCAACTTCTACCACTGCAACGGCGCCATCATCCTTCCCAAGTTCGGAGACCCAGAAGCCGACGCCGCGGCAGTCAAAGCACTGGAGCCATATCTCGGCAAGCGCCGCATCGTGCAGGTCGAAATCACCGGCATCGCGTCAGGCGGCGGCGGATTGCATTGCGCAACCAGCCAGGTGCCAGCTTGAACAGGGATTTTCGAGCTGGTCGGGATCTTCGGGCTGGGCGCAAGCGCCTTGAGTTCTGCGGCTCAAAGTCGCTGACCGACCCAATGCGGTCATAGCGAGTTCGGAAAAACAGACGTTCAGGAGAGTGGCAACTTGGCGGTCTGCTTCTTCGCTCTGACCGACCCATTGCGCGAATGCGCTCAAATGAGTATTTCGTCCTCGACAGTGCTTTGGATACACTTCTCCTCACGGGAACCTCTCAAAACCTCCCGACGTCGCTGACTCACGTCATCTGATGCAGTAAATTCGCAGCATGATCACCCCCCCGCAGTGCCCTGAAGTTCGACCTGTTCGCCGAAGCCTCCCGCAAGCGCAAGATCGATGAAGTGGGCGATCCGCTGCAAGTCATTGCGCAGCACATCGACTTCACCGCGCTGGCCCGTCTGGTCGATGGAATCATCGAGCGCAGTGATGGGCGCAAGGGTGGTCGTCCGGCCTATCCCACTGAGGTCATGGTACGGGTGATGGTCCTGAAGAGGCTCTACAACCTCTCGGACGAGCAGATGGAATATCAACTGCTTGACCGCATGAGCTACCAGCGATTTTGTTTGCTGCAAGACTCGATGAACGTTCCGGACCGCAACACCATCTGGCGCTTTGGCGAGCGCCTGGGCGTGGATGGAGCCACGGCTTTGCTGCATGGCGTGGACGAGCAATTGCATCGTCATGGCTACATCGCGCGCGGTGGTCAGGCCATCGATGCGACCTTGGTGCCAGCACCGCGCCAACGCATGAACAAGGGCGAACGCGAGCAACTCTCCAACGGCCAAAGACCTGAATGGGGTGATGCCAAAGATCGGCAAAAAGACATCGATGCCACCCACACCAAGAAGCACGGCAAGCGCTACTTTGGCTACAAGCTGAGTGTGAGCGTCGATCACAAACACGGCTTCATCCGGGGCGTGGCCACGGGGACAGCGAGCGAGCACGACGGCCATCACTTCGATGAAGTGCTGGATATGAAGAACACCGGCAAAGAGGTCAATGCCGACAAGGCCTACCCGAGCGCTCAACGCATCAAGATGCTCAAGGTGTTGGGCTTCAAAGATGGCATCCAGCGCAAAGCCAAAGCGAAGCAGCCGCTCAGCGAATGTCAGGAGCAACGCAATCAACGCATTGCCAAGCGCCGTGCGCGTGTCGAGCACGTGTTTGCAGGCATCCGTCACATGGGCGACAAGTTCGTGCGCACGATTGGACAGACCAGAGCCACCACGGTCATGACGATGATGGTTGCGTGCTACAACTTGAAGCGCCTGGCGTCGTTCCTTGAAAACAAGGTCGATCCGTTCTTCAAAACAGCGAGCTCAAAGAGACCGGTGCGCCTGCAAACGGCGAAGGCCTGAGAGTCGGGGGCGCAATGGGCCCGAAATGACCCAAATCTGCGTTGAACAAACCAGTCAATGAGCAATCTGCTCGCCATGCGGAGTGGGCGACTGGGGAATCGCCGGTTGTGAGAGGTTCCCTCACGCTTGACTGGCCTGCTCTCGGCCATTCAGTCCAATAGCGTCCAGGTTGGCTCAGATTGTGCTGTTCGAAAGCGGGTCTGCTTTGAGTATCTCATCGAATGCGTTTTTCAGTTCACGAGCACGACCTTTGACGACATAGCGACAGTAGAGCCGATTGATTTCGGCAGTAATCTGCTCGTTATAGTGCGCGGAATATGCAAGCACCCTAGCCCCTGCGTTTCCCTGAGTTCTAATGGCACGAATGATGTAAAGACCCACATAGTTTTCGTAAGTCTCATTTGCCGGCGCCTGCACTGGTGCTCCAGCTCCTAACGGAATGTTGAGATCAATAAAGTAGGCCCGAAATCTGAGCTGCTCAGCGGCCGACAGCGCTTCGGCTGCAGTCTCGGCAAAGGTAACTGTAAAGCCCTTCGCTTCGAGGTAGTCAATGAGAAATTGAACGTGCTCCCGTTCGTCGTCTGCGACAAGTACTTTCTTGTCGTCGTAAATATGAGGTATTGCTAGAGTTGCCATTGATATTTTGGGATAGATAAGCGAAACGTCGAGATCGAACTAGTCTTCTGGTGCGTAGCGGTAATAGACCCACCTACACTTTTCTCCATGATCTGCCTACATACGTAAAGCCCGATGCCTGACCCTTGGGCAACCTTCGATGTGGCAGTGAGCGCCCGGAACCCAAGCTCGAATAAGCGTTCCGCGTCAGCATTAAGGAAGCCAACACTCGCGCCAGCAACTTCCACGATCAAATCGCCAACACTGTTTACGTTCGGGGTCACGGTCACCTGTTGATCGTTAAGTCCGTACTTAAGCCAGTTGTCGAATAGATTCATGAAGACTTGGCGAAGAAGTTCGGGGCGAACCAAAACGACGTATTGCGAACTTGGATCCGTGAGCTCGATACGCATGCCCTTGCGGTCGGCGGCGGTTTGAAAGAACTGAAGTGCCTCGATGATCACTTGCGGCAACACACTGCGGCCGCCTTGCCTTACTGGTTTGAGAGACTCCTTGCTGGAACTCTCGAAGAAGTAGTCTGAGAGATAAGCCAGATTCCTAATGAGGCTAACGCATTGTTCAAGTTGTGCCCTAGACGCGTTTATTTTTTGAGTGACTGCGGAGCCTTTGTAGGTTCCATCATTGATGTTATCCAAGGTCCCAATAACCCCATTCAGGGGGTTGACGATTTGGTGTACAAAGTTCGCTAAGAATAGCGGTCCAACATCCTTTTGTACTGGAACAGTATCAGTGGGTGCAGTCTCAGGCGTGGTCATAAAAGAGCAGTTCGTTGATTAACGTGTAGGTTCGGAAAATCCACACGATACTCCATTTCGCCCCATAGACAAATGGCATCAAAGACCGATTTGTAGCGCATGATTGCAGCCGCAGCCGCAGAATCCAAGGTGCTGCGAAACGAATAGGTTCCCGTACCTTCTACTGCCAGCCGAGTTCGTGTCAACACCGATAAATAGCCAAGAAATGCAGCTCCTGCGAAAATGTCCACCATGAATTGCTCGCCCGAAATAGCCCACCGATCAGAATTGGGTAAGGCCTGAAGGCATGGTTGAATTCTCCCTTTCTTTTCGATGTCATCAACTCGTTGGGTCAAGAGGTCAGCAAAGAGCTGCGCGGCCTCCAGCATTGGATCGGTTGGAGAATCATTGAATACAAGCGAGGAGTGGTATGTTGAGACGCTCTTTGAGAGCCCAAGTGCAAGCGAGAGCAAAGATTTCCCGGGCGCAGTAGGTAGTGCTGCGAGGCCGTACTTAGAGACAAGATCGGGGAACCCGAGGAGCTGCCTCTCTATTTCGTGCCCCGCCCAAAGGCGGATTTGAAGTGAGCGCCGACCAGCATTCCAATTTGCAACTTGCGTGATTGCGGCTGGCGTATATTTCGAAGGCGTGCACATCAGCAGGTAGTCCGCACTGTGGCTGTCAGCGTATGCGACCTTAGCGTAGATTGTCGGCCAATCGACAGAGCCTGTGTACTTTTTGCACTCGATAAACCAGCGCTTGGAAACATGAAGGCCTGAAAAGTCTGGTCCGATCTCATTGGCTTCTATATCTCTTCCGCCATCGGAACCGGGCGTTCTCCAAGTAACGTTTTGCAAACCAAGGGACGAAATAAGGTCAAACGTCAAGTTCTCGAATTGTTCTGGCGTGAGCGCCCCAAGCCCTAGCTTTGGTTTTTTGACGAGGTTTTTAGTCATAGCTCACATTATGGTCATTTGAAGTCTTGCCTCACGGGGCCGCTCCTTCGAATGAAGCTGATAGCGCGTTAAGGAGGAACTAGACTGAGGAGATCCGTATTCCGAATGCTCAATGTCTGTAATCAGTCTTCCTGCAAACTTCCGCTAATGGCCGTCCTCCGACCTTCACAGTCTGACCAAGAGCACCACCCAGACCAAAGTCATCAAAGTCTCAATTTGCCGAACACCTTCGTATAAAAGCCGAGTAGAGAGCAAGTCCTACGCGGCCTTTCCCAAGCGATGACCGGCGCTTTCTGGAGCACTCGGGATGGCATCAGTCCCCATGGTTTTCCATATCATCGGCATCCTGATCGGGCATGCGGGGTTCTGGTCCGCCCAGGTCCACACCGGGGAAAAAATTGTGCTCCACGTCGAGCCAGGCGGGCTTTTCCCGGTACATGTCTTTGATCAGCTGTTTGATGGCTTCGACGTACCAGGCGTTGTCGCTCAGGCGGTGCGTGAGGATGATGGGTGAGGTAATGCGCGGGTCGTCGATCAGGCGGTAGTGCAGGTCGCTGCGGATGCGGGCGGAGGCGGGGATCAGGCACAGGCCGGACTCGGCGGCCACCAGGCCGAGCGCGGTCTGGATTTCGCGTACCTCGTGCACTTCGGCGGGGCGGATGCTCTGGTCGTTGAGCAGGCTGAGCACGTGATCGGCAAAGCTTGGGCGCGGCTCCTTGGGGTAGACGATGAGCTTCTGGCCATCGATCGCGCGAAGATTGACCGGGCCGCTTTCGCTCGCAAGTGGAAAGGCGGGCGGAATGGCCAGCACCAGCCGTTCTTCGCGCAGAACGGTTCGCGCGACGGTGGCGTCCTTGCTGCGGATGCGTCCCACGCCCACGTCGATGCGGCCTGATTTCAGCGCGCCGATCTGCTGCATCGATGTCAGCTCGACCAACTGGATGTCCACCTCGGGATAGTGCTGGCGCAGCTTGCGCACCAGCATGGGCAGGCCACCGTACAGGGTTGAGCCGACAAAACCGATGGACAAGGTCTGCTTCTGGTTCAGGCCGATCTGCCGCGTGCTGGTTCTGAGCTGGTCGACGCGGTTGATGATCTGCAGCGCCTGTTCATAGAAGGAGCGGCCCGCCTCGGTCAGCCGCAGGGGGCGGCTGTTGCGCAGGATGAGCACCACGCCGAGTTCTTCCTCAAGCAGCTGGATCTGCCTGCTGAGCGGCGGCTGGGCGATATGCAACTGCTCGGAAGCCCGCGTGAAGTTGCGTGCGTTGGCTACGGCCACGAAATATTTGAGCTGTCGGATATCCATAAGGGAAAACCATATGCAGTGGGTTTTTGGATTCTCTAAGTCATTGATTTTTATTGACGATAGCACAAACAATATCAAAAAGGTATGAAGTCAGATGAATTTGATGTTGGATGAACTCAAGCGCCGCGTTGTCCAATTCAACCCATGGAAGCAAGATGGCGCAGTGAATCGATGAACGCCAACTTCCAATCTTCAACCCACGACCGAAGGAGACTCACGATGACTACAGCTATCTTCAACACCACCGAAGTTCAGGACTTCCTGCGTCTGGCCAGTGGCCTGGACCAGACCGGCGGCAACCCACGCACCAAGCAGATCATTCACCGCATCCTGTCCGATCTGTTCAAGACCATCGAAGACCTGAACATCACGTCCGATGAGTACTGGGCTGGCGTGGCCTACCTGAACCGTCTGGGTGCCAGCAGCGAAGCCGGTCTGCTGTCGCCCGGTCTGGGGCTGGATCGCTACTTCGACATGCGCATGGATGCCGACGACAAGGCTCAGCATGTCGAAAACGGCACACCACGCACCATCGAAGGCCCGCTGTACGTGGCTGGCGCTCCCGAGGTCAAGGGCTATGCCCGTCTGGATGACGGCAGCGACAAGGCAGGCAACACGCTGATCATGCACGGCACGGTCTACGGCGCTGACGGCAAGCCTTTGAAGAACGCCAAGGTCGAAGTCTGGCACGCCAACACCAAGGGCTTTTACTCGCACTACGACCCCACAGGCGAGCAACAGCCCTTCAACATGCGCCGCACCATCATCACCGATGACCAAGGCCGCTACAAGTTCCAAAGCATCGTGCCCAAGGGCTACGGCTGCCCACCCGATGGTCCTACACAAGGGCTGCTCAACCAGCTTGGCCGCCATGGCAACCGTCCAGCGCACATCCACTTCTTCGTCACGGCGGACGGCCATCGCAAGCTGACCACGCAGATCAACATCGACGGTGACCCGCTGGTGTACGACGACTTCGCCTACGCCACCCGCGAAGGTCTGGTGCCACCGCTGGTCTCGCACACCGATGCGGCGAGCATCAAGGCCGAAGGTCTGGACGGTCCTTTCGACGAGATCGTGTTCGACTTCACGCTGAGCCCACTGGTCAACGGCGTCGACAACCAGATCGTCGAGCGCCCACGTTTGGCCGCCTGAGGCCGCTGATGCAGGCCTGACCAGCGCCTGCATGACACCTGCCACCGTGGCCAAGCAAGCGCCACGGTGAGCAAGGGAAGAGGGGCCATGTGCCAAGAGCCTGGTGCTCGCTTCTTCCCACGCTTCACCACTTTCCCGTTTTGCTTTCCAACTTTGTTGAACCGCGACGAAACGTCGTGGGGGATGGCTGCATCCCAAGGAGACCCACCATGAACACCACTGCCACCGTAGAACAACCGTCCGCAGTCGAAACCCTGCTGGACAACGCCCTGCAGGACGACAAGGAAAACGGTATTTACCGCTGCCGTCGCGACATCTTCACCGACCCGCAGTTGTTCGATCTCGAGATGAAGCACATCTTCGAGAGCAACTGGGTCTACCTGGCGCATGAGAGCCAGATCCCCGCGATCAACGACTACTTCACCACCTACATCGGCCGCCAGCCCATCGTGATCACACGTGCCAAGGACGGCAAGCTCAACGCGGTGATCAACGCCTGCGCTCACCGCGGCGCCATGCTGTTTCGCAAGAAGCACGGCAACAAGGGCAGCGTCACCTGTCCGTTCCACGGCTGGACGTTCAACAACTCCGGCAAGCTCCTCAAGGTCAAGGACGAGAAGACCACCGAGTATCCCAAGCAGTTCAACACCGATGGTTCGCACGACCTCAAGAAGGTGGCGCGCTTCGAGAGCTACAAGGGCTTTCTGTTCGGCAGCCTGAACGCCGATGTGCAATCGCTGGAAGACTTCCTCGGCGAGACGCGCGTGATCATCGACCAGATCGTCGACCAGACGCCCGAAGGCGTGGAAGTGATTCGCGGCAACTCCTCGTACATCTACGACGGCAACTGGAAGCTGCAGATGGAAAACGGCTGCGACGGCTACCACGTGAGCTCGGTGCACTGGAACTACGCGGCCACCATGGGCCGTCGCAAGGAAGGCGGCACCAAGGCGGTGGACGCCAACGGCTGGAGCAAGAGCACGGGCGGTGTCTACGGTTTCGAGAACGGCCACATCCTGCTGTGGACCAAAACCATGAACCCCGAGGTGCGCCCGGTGTACAACCGCCGCGAGGAACTGGTCGAGCGTCTGGGCGAAGACAAGGCGACGTTCATCGTCGAGCAGACCCGCAACCTCTGCCTCTACCCCAACGTGTACCTGATGGACCAGTTCTCCACGCAGATCCGCGTGACGCGCCCCATCAGCGTGGACAAGACGGAAATCACCATCTACTGCTTCGGCCCCAAGGGCGAGAACGCCGAAGACCGCGCGCTGCGCATCCGCCAATACGAGGATTTCTTCAACGTCTCGGGCATGGGCACGGCGGACGACCTGGAAGAGTTCCGCGCCTGCCAGTCGGGCTATGCCGGCAAGGTGGCGCAGTGGAACGACCTGAGCCGCGGCGCACCGCTGTGGATCGATGGTGCCGACGACAACGCCAAGAAGATGGGCATGAAACCGCTGGTCAGCGGTGAGCGCAGCGAAGACGAAGGCCTTTTCGTCTGCCAGCACGACTACTGGGCCAAGGAAATGCGCAAGGCCGCCAAGCAAGAACGTGAAGGAGCACAAGCATGAGCCACACCGCACACGACCAGCACGGCTACCACGCCATCTGCGCCTTTCTGTACCGCGAGGTGCGCCATCTCGACGACCGCGAATGGGAGCCATGGCTGGCGCTCTATTCGGAGAACGTCGATTACTGGATGCCCGCGTGGGACGACGATGACCAGCTCACCGAAGACCCGCAAAGCCAGATCTCGCTGATCTACTACCCCAACCGCAATGGTCTGGAAGACCGCGTCTTCCGCATCCAGACCGAGCGCTCCAGCGCCTCCATGCCCGAGCCGCGCACCAACCACATGATCACCAACGTGGAGGTGCTGGCCGAACGCGCCGATGCGGTCGACATTCGCTACAACTTCCACACGCTGAGCCATCGCTACAAGGTCACCGATCACCTGTTCGGCACCATCTTCGCGACGCTTTCCAAGACAGACAGTGGCTTCCTGTTTGCACGCAAGAAGATCGTCTTGAAGAACGACTACATCCGTCAGGTCGTGGACATCTATCACATCTGACGACGGCAGCCCCACAACAAGGAGACCACGATGACCAGCTATCGCATTGCCCTGAATTTCGAGGACGGCGTCACCCGCTTTGTGGAGTGTGGTGCCAACGAGAAGGTGCTTGACGCAGCCTTTCGCAACCGCATCAACCTGCCCATGGACTGCTCCGACGGCGTCTGCGGCACCTGCAAGTGCCGCGCCGAAAGCGGCACCTACGATCTGGGCGAGGACTACATCGAGGACGCGCTGACCGAAGACGAAGCAGAGCAGGGTCTGGTGCTGACCTGCCAGATGATTCCCAAGTCCGATTGCGTGGTCGCCGTGCCCATGTCCTCGGCCGCCTGCAAGACGGGGCTGGCCAAGTTTTCGGGCAAGGTCTCCGAGATCGTGCGCTATAGCGATGCAGCCTACGAACTGGCGCTGGAAGTGCCGGCCGATGCGCCCGCCTTCCTGCCCGGTCAGTACGTGAACATCGATGTGCCCGGCGGTGGGCAGCACCGTTCCTACTCGTTCAGCTCGCATTCCGGCGAGCGCCGCATGTCGTTTTTGATCAAGCATGTGCCCGGTGGTCTGATGAGCACCTGGCTGGCAGGAGCGACGCTGGACGGATCGCTGGACATGACCGGCCCGCTCGGCAGCTTCTACCTGCGTGCGGTCACCAAGCCGATCTTGATGCTCGCGGGCGGCACCGGTCTGGCACCGTTTCTCTCGATGCTCGAATCGCTGGCGCGCAGCGGCGTGTCGCAGCCGGTGCACATGCTGTATGGCGTGACGCGCGATCAGGATCTGGTCATGGTCGAGCGTCTGGAGGAATACGCCCAGCGCATTCCCGGCTTCACCTACGTGACCGTGGTGGCTGACCCGGCCACGGCCCATCCGCAAAAGGGCTATGTGACGGATCACATGCTCCCTGAAGTGCTGCATGACGGCGGCGTCGATGTCTACCTGTGCGGCCCGCCACCCATGGTCGATGCGGTGCAGAAGTACTTCAAGACCGCTGGCATCGAGCCCGCCAGCTTCCATTACGAAAAATTCACCCCCAGCCAACCAGCGGCTGCATAAGGTCCGGAGCGCAACATGAAAAACCGATTCGAAGGCAAGGTGATGATGATCACCGGCGCCGCACAAGGCATTGGCGAGCGCGTGGCCGAACTGGCCGCAAGCGAAGGTGCCAAGCTGGTGCTGGTGGACCGCTCGCCGCTCGTGCAGGATCTGCGCAAGCGCCTTGAGGAGATCACCGAAGTGATCGCCATCGAGGTCGATCTGGAGCAGTTCGACGGCGCAGAGCAAGCCGCTGCCGCAGCCGTCAAGCAGTTCAAGCGCATCGACATTCTGGTCAACAACGTGGGCGGCACCATCTGGACCAAACCCTACGAGCACTACACGCCCGCCGAGATCGAGGCCGAAGTGCGCCGCTCGTTGTTCCCGACGCTCTGGGGTTGCCGCGCCGTGCTGCCCTACATGCTCAAGAAGAAAAAGGGTGCCATCGTCAACGTCTCGTCCATCGCCACACGCAGCGTGAACCGCGTGCCCTACGGCGCGGCCAAGGGCGGCGTAAATGCGCTGACTGCATGCCTGGCCTTCGAGAACGGCGAGCGCGGCATCCGCATCAACGCGGTGGCACCCGGCGGCACCGAAGCGCCGCCACGCCGCATTCCACGCAACACCAGCAAGCTGGGGGCCAAGGACAAGGTCTGGTACCAGCAGATCGTCGATCAGACCGTAGCCACCACGCTGATGAAGCGCTACGGCACGCTCGACGAGCAAGCTGGCGCGATTCTGTTCCTGGCATCCGACGATGCCTCCTACATCACCGGAACCGTCCTGCCTGTGGGCGGTGGCGATCAAGGTTGAATCACTCCCACGTAACGCCTCCATAAAACATCAACGGAGACAAACATGAAAACGACGACGACGCTGGAAGTCAACCAGATCATCGACAACGCCAAGTTCTCGAAATTCCACTGGATGGTGGTGTGGCTTTGTGCCTTGCTGCTGATCTTCGACGGCTACGACCTGTTCCTCTACGGCGTGGTGCTGCCGACCCTGATGAAGGAATGGAACCTGACTCCCGTGCAGGCCGGAGCACTGGGCAGCTATGCGCTGTTCGGCATGATGTTCGGTGCCTTCATCTTCGGGCCGCTGGCCGACAAGATCGGCCGCAAGAAGGGCATCGCGATCTGCTTTTTGCTGTTCAGCGTCGCCACCTTCTTCAATGGCTTTGCCAAGTCGCCCACCGAATTCGGCATCTTCCGCTTCATCGCAGGTCTGGGTTGCGGTGGCCTCATGCCCAACGCCGTGGCGCTGATGAACGAGTACGCCCCCAAGCGCTTGCGCAGCACGCTGGTGGCGGTCATGTTCAGCGGCTACTCGCTCGGCGGCGTGCTGGCTGCGGGGATGGGCATCTACATGCTGCCGCGCTTTGGTTGGCAGTCCATGTTCTACTCGGCTGCCGTGCCGCTGTTGCTGCTGCCGCTGATTCTGTGGAAGCTGCCCGAGTCCGTGGGCTTTCTGCTGCGCCAGGGTCGCAATGAACAAGCCGCTGGTCTGCTGACCCGCGTCGATCCCGGTCTGAGCATCACCGCCGACACCCGCATGCACATGTCCGGCGACAAGGGCCCGGGCGTGCCGATGTTCGATCTGGTCAAAGATGGCCGTTCGATGGGCACCTTCATGATCTGGCTGTCGTTCTTCTGCTGCCTGTTGATGGTCTACGCGCTCGGCTCGTGGTTGCCCAAGCTGATGGCGAATGCGGGTTACAGCCTCGGCTCCAGCCTGTCCTTCCTGCTGGCGCTGAACTTCGGCGGCATGGCCGGTGCGATTGCCGGTGGCTGGCTGGGCGACCGCTACAGCCTGCCCAAGGTGGTGGTGAGCTTCTTCGCCGTGGGCACCGTGTCGATCGCGGCGCTCGGCTTCAACAGCCCCATGCCGGTGCTATATCTGCTGATCATTCTGGCAGGTGCGACCACCATCGGCACGCAGATTCTGCTGTACGCCAACACCGCGCAGTTCTATCCGCTGGCGATGCGTTCCACCGGTCTGGGCTGGGCCTCGGGCGTGGGCCGCACCGGTGCCATCGTCGGCCCGCTGCTCGGTGGTTCGCTGATGGCGGCGGCACTGCCGCTCAAGATGAACTTCATCGCCTTTGCAATTCCCGGCCTGATCGCGGCCTTGGCCATGGGCTTCTTCATCTTCTGGTATCGCCGCGAGCCCCAGTCCGTGCAAGTGTCTGCGCCAGTGCAGCAACCTGCTCGCGCACCGGTCTCGAACGGCGTCTGAAGCACAACGCCACGTCACGGAGAACCTGCAATGAACACGCAAGCGACACTGGCCATTCCGACCTTGATCGATCGAGAGCGACTGGGCGGCTTTCAATGGCGAATCCTGGTGCTGTGCTTTGTCATTGCACTGTTCGATGGCTTCGACACACAGGCCATCGCCTTCACTGGCCCGGCGATTCTGGCGGCGTTTCAGCTTCCTGCCGGATCGCTGGCGCCGATTCTGACGGCAGGCATCGTCGGCATGACCATTGGGGCCATGACGATGGGCATGGTGGGGGACCGGATTGGCCGTCGTCCCACCATCATGCTTTGCCTGCTGATTTTTGGTGTGTCCACCTTGGCCACTGCCTGGTCCAAGGACACCAACCATATCCTCGTTCTGCGCTTTCTCGCGGGGCTGGGCATGGGCGGCTGCACGCCCGTTCTGCTGGCTCTGGCCGCCGAATATGGCCCGGCCCGTCTGCGCGGTGCCATCATGACCGGCGTGCTGCTCGGCCTGCCAGCCGGTGCAATGATCGGTGGCTTGCTCGCTGCACGCATGTTGCCGGTGATCGGCTGGGAAGGCATCTTCATCGTCGGCGGTGTGGCACCGCTGGTGACGCTGGCCATCGTGGCGCTGGTGTTGCCGGAGTCGCTGCATTTCCGGGCGACACGCGGAGATGCTGACGGGCAGCGCTACATCGCCAGAATGCTCGCGAAGATCGTCAGCACACCGCCGCCGGGCGACGCGCGCTACACCGTTCCAGAAACAGCCGTGGCCCGTGCCAGCCTGCGCGCCTTGTTCAGCGAAGGCAATGCGGGCAAGACCATTGCGATCTGGAGCATCTATCTGCTGAACTGGGTAGCCTGGTTCATGCTGCTGTCGTGGCTGCCCACCGTGCTCAAGGCGGCAGGCCTGCCCGCACAGGATGCGCCCATGGGCACCGTCATCGTCAACGCCGTGTTCATCCTCTGCGCGATTCCGCTGTCGTTCATGCTGCCGCGTCTGAACACGCGCAAACTGCTGACGGTGATGTTCGCCATCGGCATCGCCGTGGCACTGGGCTTGGGCTTTGCGGGGCAGAACTGGGCACTGGTGTATGTGCTGATCGGCGTGGCTGGGTTCGGCATCGGCGGCCAGCAGATCGCGCTGAACTACCTGATCGCCGGGGCCTACCCCACCGCCTTGCGCGCCACGGCCACGGGCTGGTCCATCGGCATGGGGCGCATGGGTGCGATACTGGGGTCGGCCATTGGCGGCACCTTCCTCGCAGCGGGCGGACCACAGGGCTTCTTCATGGCGCTGGCCGTGCCGCTGATCGGCGCAGGCATTGCAGTGCTGTGCCTCAAGCTCAACCACGTTACGCCCGGCACGGCACCATCGGCTGCACATTGAGCATTTTGTGCTTGGCCCCATAAGAGGGCCATAACGGAGACAGAACGGAGACAGACATGGCGTTGAAAGATGCAAGCATCACGGCCTGGGTAGCGGGGTTTCTGGCCGTGCTGATCTCCTATGCGGGCCCGCTGGTCATCTTCATTCAGGCGGCGCAGGTCGGGCATATCTCCAGCACCGAGCTGACCTCGTGGATCTGGGCCATCTCCATGGGTGCCGGGGTGAGCGGGCTGCTGCTGAGCTGGTGGCTCAAGCAGCCCATCATCACCGCGTGGTCCGCACCCGGAACGGCGCTGCTGCTCAGCCTCATGCTCAACGTCACCATGCCCGAAGTGGTGGGTGCGTATCTCACTGCAGCGCTCATCGTCATCGTGATCGGCGTCTCCGGCTGGTTTGAAAAAATAGTGAATTTCATCCCCAAGGGCATTGCCGCCGGGATGATGGCGGGCATTCTTTTCCAATTCGGCATTCAGGCATTTCGCGCGACCATGGACATGCCCAGTCTGGTCTTCGCCATGATCGCGGCCTACCTCATCAGCAAGCGCTTCTGGCCGCGTTACGCCGTCGTCATCGTCGCGCTCACCGGCTTTGCCGTGGCCTTCGGACTGGGTAAGACGCATCTGGAAGCGCTCAGCCTGTCGATGGCCAAGCCCGTGTTTGTCACACCGCAGTTCGATCTCGGCGTGTTCCTCAGCTTCACCGTGCCGCTGGTGCTGGTGAGCCTGACGGGCCAATACCTGCCCGGAATGGCGGTGCTGCAGCTTGCGGGCTATCGCACTCCGTCCCGAGCCGTGGTCACCGGCACGGGGCTGGCCTCATTGCTGACGGCCTGCTTTGGCGGCATCACCATCGTGCTCGCCGCCATCACGGCGGCGCTGTGCACCGGCAAGGACTCCCATCCTGACCCCAACAAGCGCTACGTCGCGGGCATCGCCAACGGCGTCTTCTATCTGATCGGCGGAACCTTCGCGGGCACCATCGTGCAGGTGTTCAGCGCATTTCCATCGGCGTTGATTGCGGCGTTGGCCGGGCTTGCGCTGATCGGAGCCATCGTCGCCAACATCCGCATGCTGGTGGAAGAGGGCGCATATATCGAGCCCTCCGTCGTCACCTTTCTGGCCACCGCCTCGGGCATGACCCTGTTCGGACTGGGCGCGGCCTTCTGGGGTGTGGTCTTCGGCATGGCCGCATATTGGCTGGTACCCAAGCCTGCGACGCCGAAACAACAATAAAGAAAATACCCATGACCGAAGCAGAGACAGATGCTGTGCTGGAAGCACAGGAAACCCAATTCTTCGACGATGCTGCGCGCAATGTGCTGGCCATTCTTCCCGAGCGCAAACAGGATATGGCGCGCCTTCAGCGCATCAAGAATACCGACACGTTGCCCACGGTGACCGTCATCGGCAAATACAACCATGGCAAGAGCCGCTTGCTCAACGAGCTGACCGGCACTGATCGGTTCTCGGTCGCCGACCGGCGCGAGACGGTGGAACTCTCGGAGTTCGACACCCAAGGCGTGCGCTGGCTCGATGCGCCCGGCCTCGATGCCGACATCGAACAAAAGGACGATGGACATGCCCATCAGGCCACTTGGGTGCAGGCAGATATCCGCCTGTTCGTCCACGCTGCCAAAGAGGGTGAACTGGATGCCCGAGAGCGCACCTTGCTGGAAACGCTGCGCCGCGACGACGAGCGCACCCTGCGCCAGACGCTGTTCGTTCTCACGCAGGTGGATCAGCTCTCCGACACAGCCGTGCTTGATCAGGTCAGCCGCGCCATTGCCGCACAGGCGAGCGCGATGCCCATTCATGCGGTTTCAGCGACAAGGCATCGTCAGGGTGTTGCGGGCGACAAGAAACTGTTGGTGGAAAAAAGCGGCATTCCTGCGCTGCAATCACTGCTGAGCCAAGCCCTGGCCAAAGTCCCACAAGCACGTGCCCATGAAGCTGCGACGCTTTTCAGCTCAATAGGCGAAGAACTCGACCTGCTTTTGAAAGCGCGCAAGAAGGAACTCGTTGAGTCGCTCGCGCAACAACACCAGCAGCGCTCGGATTTCGAGCAGGGGCTGACCACCGTGTTCGACAAGATCGCCGTCGATCTGCAGCCGGTGCTCGAAGTCAGCGGAACGGATCAGTCGCTGGTGCCCGACTCCTTCGAGAACATGTTCAAGCTCACGGCAGGCAAGCGCGAACGCGCCCACATCCAGATTGCCTACTCGCGCGCCTGCATCGCCATCAATGCCCATCTCGTCAAACATGGCGTGACGGAGCTTCCGCAGGCGCAGCAGACTTCGGTGCGCAGCCTCGACACGGTGATGGTGGCCGTGATGGGCGTGTCCGTCAAATACCGCGACGATCTGCGCCGCATGTTCTGCGAGCCTGATGGGCGCGTGCACCTTCAACAGCAGTTCGCGCGCTATTTCGAACTGTCCGAAGACCGCATGAATCTGTCGCATCGGATCACCGACACGCAAGCCCACGTCGAGCAGTTGGAGCGCGCCATCGCATCCCTTCAGGTGCTGGAGCAGGCATGAGCACCAGTGAGCGCGCTTTCATGAATGCCATCGCTGCGCTGGGGTTTGCCGATCGCGATCTGCAGCCCGTGCTTGGTGAACTCACCGCTTGGCAAGCAGGTCTGGCCGAAGCATTGCGCGCCTCACCGTTGACGATGCCCGGCTTGAAGTCCGACAGCGAGATCCATCAGCAGGGCGAGCGCATCAATGCCGATCTGCAAGCGCAGGTCCAAAGCTGGGAGGGCGCGTGGGCGAACCTGCAGCCCGCGCAATCGCTGGCCCAGCGCTTTGAGAACAAGGTCATCTTTCTGGTGTTTGGCAAGTTCAACGCGGGCAAGAGCTCGCTGTGCAATTTGTTGGCAGAGCGATTCCTGGCGCATGGCGAGGACGTTCAGTACTTCCATCTCACCAACGGGCAACTGCAAGAAAGTCAGGAGCCGTTCCGCGAGGGGGCAACCGAGACCACCGCAAGATTGCAAGGCGTCTGCCTCGGCAACAAGCTCGTGCTGCTCGACACCCCCGGACTGCATTCGGTGACCGCAGACAACGCCGCATTGACTCAGCGCTTTCTCGACAGCGCCGACGCCGTGCTTTGGCTGACCAGTTCCACCTCTCCGGGGCAGGTGCAGGAACTCGACGATCTGGCCCAGGAACTGCGCCGCAACAAGCCGCTTCTGCCCATCATCACGAGAAGCGATTTTCTCGAAGAAGACGAGATCGACGGCGAGATCCAAAGCGTTCTTCGCAACAAGACACCAGACAACCGCGCCTTGCAGGAAGCCGATGTGCAAGCCCGCACATCGGAAAGGCTACAAAGCCTGGGCCTGAATCCCGCGCTTCAGAAACCCCCGTTGTCCGTCTCGGCCCACGTGGCGCGCGAGGCCGTGCTTCACGCGCAATCCTTGGCGGATTCCGGCATCGAGCGCCTCTACACCGCACTGCTGCAGATCGCTCAGCCCGCGCTCGACTACAAACAACGCAAACCGGCTGAAACCCAACTGCATTTTCTGGAAGAAGTGGTGCTTGGCGGATTGAGCGCACACACCGTGCCTGCACTGCAAGCCCTGCGCGGCAGACTGCAGCAAGCACAGTCCGACCTGCCTCACCAGCAAATGCGCATCGTCAAGGCTGTCTGGCGGCAGGTTGTCCCCGAACTGGCAGTCTGGCTCGAAGAGTTCGCTCCTGCGCAAGACGTCGATGGAGCGCTCGCAAAGGTTTCGCACTCGCTGCAACAGTGCCTTGACCAACAATGCAGGGCAGTTCTTGCCGACTTCGATCTGCCGCAATCGACTCCGGTACGTGTGATCCTCGAACAGGGA
This sequence comes from Diaphorobacter sp. HDW4B, assembly GCF_011305535.1. Lineage (GTDB taxonomy): Bacteria > Pseudomonadota > Gammaproteobacteria > Burkholderiales > Burkholderiaceae_C > Diaphorobacter_A. The sequence goes on along the minus strand of NZ_CP049906.1, from coordinate 609,868 downwards.
ATCGGCTTCGAGTCAGCGATCGATGGACCTGACGCAGTCACTACCGATGCTCCCGCTCTCGCGGTCATCGGGTATGAACGCCTGCATTCCGCGTTGGAGGATGCGATACACAGCAGTCTCTCAGTAGCCGTAACTCTGGCGGCAGAACATTGCGAGGCGGTTCTGTCGGGTGTGGATGCAGAGGCCAATCAATTTCTCACGATGCTGCAATCAGCCGGACATGATCTTCACGTGCTGACGCGAAAACTGCGCTACTGAGCGCATACACAACGATGCGTCCGCCGCTTCACTCGTAATCGCTGGGCCGCGTTTTGCTCAAATTAACCGCCAACTCAGCAAGCCATGTCGCTTGCTTTGCAATGTATTGAGCAATTCCTTGCACAAACTCCTTTTCTTCGCCCTCATAAGGACCATCCTCGGCCAACTGGAAAGCGGCAGCACTGGCTGCTTTTGCCAATTTGCTCGCTTCCTTGCGCACAACACTCGTTGGTAGATTGCACAGCGCAGCGAAGTGCCCAAACTCGTAGGGTGTCAGCTTACTCTGCGCAAAGGTGTCTCCAAACGCCATGGCATATTCTTGGGAGAGTGCAGGGTATGCGGCAACGCAGACCAAGTCATACCAAGGGGCCAATTCCAAATGATTTCGGCCAACCAGGAATGAGAAGTTTTTGCCGTGTGCGTCAAAGTTGCTGATAAGCAGTTGGAACAGCACCCAGCGCAACATGCCCAAAGTGGCTCTGGCCTTCGCTGGCACGAGGTCGATGATGCTGAACAGTTTGGGAAGGCTCACCCCCTCGCGGTATTCGGCAAGGTTCCCCATCGACTTTTCATACTTGGCGGTGACGGGCATGTCCAACGCTTGGCAGGCGTCGATGATGTGCAGGCGTTGAACCCTCTTGGACGGAGTTTGCTGAAGGCGGTCAAAGCGCTCGATCATCAAGGCAGGCGCCGGCAAGCGCAGTATCTCGACGTTCGCCACCGGAAAGCCGAGCTTCTTGGCGAAACTCATGCAGAAGTGCTCGTTCGCCACGAGATGGGGCAGCGCCTCGCTGGTCGGCTCGGGCTTGACGAGATGTGTGGAAGCGTATGGCGCATCCGGAAGGACCATGCGGCTGATTCGCCCCTCCTGGTCCCGCTCGACATACAGCGCAATCTTGTCCTGTTGGCCCGCTATGGACATGCGAACCTGGCCGTCCCACTTGGCAAATGGCTCCCAATTGCGGGCTTTGAATTTGGCATCCAGCTCGGCCAAGGTCACTTCGCGCGGCGGCGGCTCCGGCTGGTTCAGACCGTCGGCATCGATGGGCAGAAAGCGGAAGGCTCCCGTGGTCTCCGATCCCAAGGCGTGAATGAGTGCAAACACGTTGCCTTTGCCAACGCCATTGGCCCTGGCCACATCGTCAAGAATCTGGCCTTCCGGCAAGAGATTCTGCAAGAGTCGGCGGATCGTCTGTGAGCCATATGTCTCACCAGCGGCGAGATTCAGAGGCAGGCGAGGGGACAACGGAAAACTGTCGTCGGAGGCTATCCATCCCGGGTCATATTCAAGGGTCCAAAGATCAGCGTCTGTGTCAAATCCGATCTCGCCCACACGGGCATCGTCACTCCAGACGGCCAGCTTCAAAACACTCATGATTCAAACCGTTTGATGATTTCGCTGGTCGCAGCATGCATGCCTCGGCTCTTGTCCACGAGCTGCATCTCCAGTCCCAGACTGTCGAGAATGGCAAACAGGCGATCCGTGCCAATCCCGCCCGAGGCACGCTCCAGCCGCGAGTAGCTGTCCTGAGACACGCTCGACAGCGCCGCTGCATCATCGATGGCGAGACCTTGACTCTTGCGGAAACGCTTGACGATCTTTCCCAGATCAGCCGCGTCCTGAACGGGCCATCCTTCGACAAGCTTATGGGGAAGCGTTTCTGATTCGGCGCCGATTTTTTCGGAATCACGTAACTTGGGCATGGCCACACCTCTGCTACTTGAATTATGGAATTCCGAAATTCTAAGGCGTACAGGCTACAGGTACAAGACAATTACGGTATTTCATAATTTCACACTGACTGCCTCAGCAGCATGTGAATATTTCGGAATTCCGAAATATTTGAGTTTTCCAGATCCGGGCAGTGAGAGCGCCTTGGTATGAATACCGCGCAATCGGCCTTGCTGCAGCAAAGACTCACAGGCATCAAATTCGGATTACATGACGTTCTCTACTCCGACAAGTACAAACAGCAGCGTCCCAGAACTCCTCTGAGTTGGAGCGCACAAGTGAACCACCTTTTCTGTAGGGACCAGCGTGCAAAGCGAAAAGCGACTCCTTGTCGCTTTTCACAGCACTCCACCTCCAATCTGGAAAAACCGTACTCATGCCCCTTCACTGATACCTCATGCTAGAGATGTAACGTTCCCCGCTGACAAACACAAGTAAGGATAAACAGCAAAAATAGGCGCAGATTTCAAGTTCAGCTGCGATTCAGGCCGGGTCCACTACACGAGTGTGTCCATACGTTATACTGGTTTTATATACAGCATGTATCGCCATGCAAATTGATCAGATCGCCATCGCAGTTCTCGGAGCCCTGGCCGCATGGCTTTCGCAGGCCCGTGCCGATTCCGTGCGCCGTTGGGCCTGCATCTTCGGCATGCTGGGTCAGCCGTTCTGGTTCTATGCCTCATGGAATGCAGGTCAATGGGGCATATTTGCGGTCAGCATCCTGTATGCCCTTGCATGGATGAAAGGCTTGTGGATCTACTGGATCAAACCCAAGCGCAACCGGCCAAGTTCTGGGCTGGGCACAATTCAGCTTGCGCCCGAGGTCAAGCGCTGATCACGCCTGCAGCTTTTCATTGCGCGCCGTGCTGCGTTCCAGATATTGACGTCGGAAGTAGTCTCGGAAGGTCTTCATCGCGGGAGTGAATTCAACCCCGTTGCGCCAACCGAGTCCGATGTTCATGTTGGGGACGGAATCGCTGAGGTTGATGGTTTCGATGCGCTTGCCTTCCAGCGACCACGGACGGTAGACCATGTCCGACAGGATCGTCACTCCCATGCCATTGGCCACTGTGCTGCGAACCGCCTCGACGGAGCTGGTTCGCATGCGCACGTTGGGCTGATAGGGAGTCGCCTTCCAGTACTTGAGTGCTGTGACCGCGGCCTCGTCCACGGTGAGCATGATGTACGGTTCGTCCACCAGATCGGCCAAGGACACCTCCGCCTTGTCGAGCAAGGGATGCTTGCTGGGCACCCACAAGCGTCTGGGTGAGCCGAAGAAAGTCTCCAGCGAAAGTTCGCGCAATTCGACATTCGAGGTGAGCAGCACGCCCAGGTCATAGCGCTGTGTCAGCAGTCCTTCTTCGATGGCGTTGCGGGTGACTTCGTGCACACGCACCTCCACGTTGGGATGCAGTTGAGTGAAGCGCTGCAGATGGTGCGGAAGAAAGTAGCCAAGCACCGTGTAGCTGGCCGCGATGGTGAAAATACCTTCCGTCTGCTGCTCGTCGGGGGGCATGTTCACGGCTTCGTCTGCCGCCGCCAGCACTGCATAGGCATGGCTCAAAAAACGCCTGCCCGCTCTCGTCAATTCCACGCCTCGTGTTTGGCGTTCGAATAGTGGCTGACCCAACAATTCTTCGAGTTCGCGAATGGCCGTCGTCACGGCAGATTGCGAGATGTTGAGTTCCTGCGCTGCATGCGAGATGCGGCCTATTTCAGCGACTGCAGTGAAGTATTTCAACTGGCGTAGCGACAGCAGTGACATGGAAATGTCCCTTGGTTAATCGCTCGATTGTGATCTTCAAAACGCGAAAAATGGATGACAAATCATTCGGGTTAGTCCCAGTCCTTCACTGGGTGCTGAACTCGTATCTGAAAAACAGATATCGAGCCGCTTGAAAACAATGCTTTTCAGGACCTTTTCAGATTACTAACCTTGCCTCCATTGCACCTGAATCCACGGTGCTTGAACTCAGGCAAGGTTCCAAAGTGAAAACACAAATTGATCTGAACTCGGATATGGGCGAGGCCTTCGGGGCCTGGACGATTGGTGATGGGATCGAGGACGAGTTGATGCCTTTGATCAGCTCGGCCAACGTGGCCACCGGCTTTCATGCTGGCGATCCCAACACCATGCTCAAGATGCTCAAGCAGGCGAAGCATTTCGGCGTGGGGGTCGGCGCGCATCCAGGCTTTCGCGATCTGGTGGGGTTCGGGCGCAGGCACATCAACGCGCCGGCCGACGAGCTGGTCAACGACATCCTCTACCAACTCGGTGCGCTGCGTGAACTCGCCTGTCTTGCAGGCGTCAAGCTTCAGCACATCAAGCCACATGGCGCGCTCTACATGCATGCCGCACGAGACGAGGAGCTCTCGCGCGCACTCGTCAAGGCCTTGCGTGTTGTGGCACCAGATCTCTATCTGCTGTGCATGGAGCCGTCCATCACCTACCGCGTGGCAAAAGAAATGGGGCAACCCGTCATCCGCGAATTCTTTGCCGATCGTGACTACGACGCCAGCGGCTCCATCGTTTTCAAGCGCAGTGTGAACGCGCTCGACCCGCAGGCCGTCGCGCAAAAAGTGTTGCGCGTCTGTACCGAAGGCGTGGTGCGGACCGTGGAGGGTCAGGACATCCCCATGGATGTGGACTCGGTATGCATCCACAGCGATACGCCCGGCGCGCTGGGGCTGGCACAAGCCACTCGCGAGTTGCTGATCGCCCACCAGATCCGCATCGCCGGGTTCGGAGAGCGACCGCCAGCCAGTGCATGAGACGCAGCGCACCCCATTCACGCATCCCGCCCCATTCTTGCATTCAAGGAGACCCGCATGTCCACATCCCATGAAGTTCAAAGCCCGCTGCCAGGCACGTTCTACCGCCGACCTGCACCGGACGCGCCAGAGTTCAAGTCCGTCGGTGATCGGGTCGCCGTGGGGGATGTGCTGGGCCTCGTCGAAGTGATGAAGCAGTTCAGCGAAGTGAATGCGGAAGTGGCTGGAACGCTCAAGCAGTTCTGCGCCGAGAACGGCGATGCCGTCGATCCCGGTCAGGCGCTGGCCATCATTGACGTGGCGTGAGGTGGCCAAGCCATGAACGAAAAATTCCAGAAACTGCTCATCGCCAATCGCGGTGAAATCGCGGTTCGCATCATCCGCGCCGCCAAGGAAATCGGACTCAAGACCGTCGCGGTCTACAGCGATGCCGATGCGAAAAGCCTTGCCGTGCAGATGGCGGACGAGGCCGTGCACATCGGACCCGCGCATGCCACCAAGAGCTATCTGAACGCAGATGCCGTCATCCAGGCGGCGCTCAGCAGCGGAGCGCAGGCCGTGCATCCCGGCTACGGATTTCTGTCGGAGAACGCAGACTTTGCCGAAGCCGTCGAGCGCGCAGATTTGGTCTGGGTGGGGCCGACACCCCATTCGATTCGCACCATGGGAGACAAGGCTGCGGCACGCGCGGCCGCTCAGCGCGCCGGTGTGCCCACGGTTCCCGGCAGCGATGGCGTGGTCCAAGACGTGGAGGAGGCCGTGCGGATCGCCGACCACATTGGTTATCCCATCATGATCAAGGCATCCGCAGGAGGTGGTGGCCGAGGCATACGCGTGGCGGCCGATGCCAACGAGCTGCGCCAGCAATTTGCCACCGCCACGGCCGAGGCGCAGGCCGCGTTCGGAAACGGCGCGGTCTATCTGGAGCGATTCATTCGCAAGGCACGGCATATCGAAGTGCAGATTCTCGGAGATGGGCAGCAGGTGGTGCATTGCTTCGAGCGGGAATGCTCGCTCCAGCGCCGCAGGCAAAAGGTGTGGGAAGAGGCGCCCAGCGCCGCCATCGACCAGACAACACGTGAGGCGCTTTGCGATTCGGCGCTCCGACTGGCCAGGGCCGTGGCTTACCGGGGCGCGGGCACGCTCGAGTATCTGTATGACGATGATTCTCGGGAGTTCTTCTTCATCGAGATGAACACGCGCATTCAGGTGGAGCACCCGATCACGGAGATGATCACCGGCGTCGATCTGGTGCGGGAGATGCTCAAGATCGCATTGGGCCATCCGCTGCGGTTGCGTCAGGAGCAGATCCGCCTGAACGGGGCTTCCATCGAAGTCCGCATCAACGCCGAGGACGCCGCCAAGAACTTCATGCCCAGCCCTGGACTGGTGTCCCAGTTGTCGGTACCGGGCGGTCCGGGAGTGCGTTTCGACAGCATGCTCTATGCGGGTTACACCGTCCCGGCGTACTACGACTCTTTGCTCGGAAAGCTCATCGTGCATGACGAAAACCGCACCGCCGCCCTCAGCCGGATGCGCCGGGCGCTCTCCGAACTCAAGGTCGAAGGGGTTCGCACGACCATCCCCATGCATCAGGCCCTGTGCAACGATCCCAGCGTCATCGCCGCAGACTTCGACACCGGGTTTCTGGAGCATTGGTTGGCGGGCAAGCCATTGGAGAACAAACAGCCTGTGGAGGTCTGCTCATGAGCCCCCGCACGCTACCTGCCAAAGCGCGCTACAGCTTTGGCGGCGATGAACATCTCTTTGTGGAACTCGATGAAGAGATGAGCCTGCCCGCGTTCTTCAAAGGCATGGCCATCTGCAACGAGCTGCGTCGGCGCAAGGTGCCCGGCGTGACCGAGATCTGTCCCGCCAACGCCGCTTATCTGGTGCGCTTCGACCCCGATGTCATCCTGCCCGAAGAGGTCCAAAAAACCTTGGAGGATATCGAGGAAGAACTGCGCGATTCGGATCTCACGCTGCAAACCCGCATCGTCGAAATTCCCGTGCTCTACAACGATCCATGGACCCACGAAACGCAGATGCGGTTTCGGGAACGGCACCAGGACCCGACCAGCACGGACATCGAATACGCCGCACGCATCAACCAGTTTCCATCGGTGGACGATTTCATCGCAGCGCATTCCGGCGCTCCGTGGTTTGTGTCGATGGTGGGATTTGTGGCTGGCTTGCCGTTTCTCTTCCAGATGGTCGAGCGGTCGCGGCAGATCGAAGTGCCCAAGTACCTCAGCCCACGCACGGACACGCCCAAGCTCACTCTGGGCCACGGCGGCTGCTTCAGTTGCATCTACTCGGTGCGCGGTGCCGGTGGATATCAGATGTTCGGTGTCACACCGGCACCCATTTTCGATCCGCTGCAGCAGTTGCCGTACATGAAGGATTTGATGGTGTTCTTCAGACCCGGGGACATCGTGAAGTGGAAGCCCATCGATCGCGAGGAATACGACCGCACGATCGCGCAAGTGGAGCAGGGCAGCTATGACCTGCGCAGTCGTCCCGTGTCGTTTTCGCTCAAGGAATTTCTGGCCGATCCCGATGGCTACAACCAACAACTGCTGAAGGTGCTGTATGGCGATTGAAGTGTTGAAGCCCGGACTGGCGACCAGCGTTCAGGACATGGGCAGACCCGGTTACTACCATCTCGGCATCCCCATGTCGGGCGCGCTGGATCAGGAAAGCCTGTTGTTTGCGAATCTGCTGGTGGGCAACGACGAAGGCGCGGCGGCCATCGAAGGAACCTTGATGGCCCCTGAACTGCTGTTCCACGATGCAGGCATCGTCGCCGTGACGGGCGCAGATGCGAAGGTGAAGCTCAATGGCATGGAGCAGCCCAAGAACGAGTCCTTCGCCGTGCAGGCGGGAGACCGTCTGTCGTTCGACTTCATGAAGCTCGGTGCACGCATCTGCATAGCCGTGGCGGGCGGCATCGATGTGCCGGTGGTGCTTGGAAGCCGCTCCACTTACGGCCTGGGCGCATTCGGTGGTCTGGACGGACGCAGGCTGATCGCCGGTGACCGCCTGCCCGTCGGCAAGGCCTCGGGCCACGCCCGCATCGGACGCCGCGTCGATGCGGCGTTGCTTCCCGCCTTGAGCAAGGAAGTGCCGCTGCGCGTGTTGCCCGGACTGTACTTCCATCGATTGCAGGAGGTCTCGACCAAGTCGCTGTTTTCCGACGCATGGACCGTGGGCTCGGAAGCCGATCGCATCGGTTACCGCTTCAAAGGCGGAACGCCACTGCAGTTCAAGGAACGCAAACCGCCTTTTGGAGCAGGCGCTGACCCATCGAACATCGTCGATGCCGGTTATCCCTACGGATCCATCCAGGTGCCGGGCGGCAAGGAGCCCATCATTTTGCTGCGCGATGCAGTGTCAGGCGGTGGCTACGCCATGGTGGGCACGGTGATCAGCGCGGACATGGACCGCATTGCGCAGATGCAGCCGAACAACAAAGCGATTTTCGTGCCGGTCGACATGACCCAGGCGCTGGCAGCGCGCTCGGATCGCCATCGACGACTCAATCGATTGCGGGAAGCCCTCTCTGCCTGAGACCTCTGAATTCCAAGCGTTCGTTTGTTGATAACCCATTGGGAGACATATCATGAATGGTTCGATTCTGCGCGCTGCGCTGACCGCCAGCACCATCACCGCAAGCCTGTTGGCGTGTTCATCCGCACAGGCCGCTGACTGGTTTCCGTACAAGGCGGAGTACACCGAGCCGGCGTTCGCTGCCGATGGCAAGAAGATTGCCATGGACTACGTGCCTCTCAGCAAGGCGTCCAAGAAGTGGGATGTCTGCGTTTCCTTTCCGCACATGAAAGATGCGTACTGGCTGGGCGTCGACTACGGCGTGGTCGAAGAAGCCAAGCGCCTCGGCGTGAAGCTGCAAGTGCTGGATGCGGGCGGCTACACCAATCTGGCCAACCAGCTGTCGCAGATCGAAAACTGCGTGGCGCGCGGTGCCAACGCCGTCGTCATTGGTGCGATCTCCAGCGATGGTCTCAACAATGTGCTCAAGACCTTGGCCGCCAAGAAGATCCCCGTGGTCGATCTGGTCAACGGCATCAACTCGCCCGATGTCTCCGCCAAGTCCCTGGTGTCGTTCTACACGATGGGATATTCGAGCGGGGAGTATCTGGCCAAGAAGCATCCGGCCAACTCTGCGCCCGTCAAAGTGGCCTGGTTCCCCGGCCCCGCAGGCGCTGGATGGGTGGAGGCGGCCAACAAGGGCTTTCATGATGCGATCAAGGGAAGCGCCGTCAAAGTGCTGGATCCCAAGTATGGCGATACCGGCAAGGAAGCGCAGTCCAAGCTGGTCGAAGACGTGCTGCAGGGCAACCCCGATGTCAGCTACGTGGCGGGCACCGCGGTGACCGCCGAGGCCTCCACGAGCATCCTGCGGTCTCGTGGGCTGGACAAGAAGATCCAGATCATCTCGTTCTACATGACCCCCGGTGTGTACGAGGGCATTCAAAAGGGCCGCATCGTGGCGGCCCCCGCCGACTCGATGGTGATCCAGGGGCGCATCGCCGTGGATCAGGCGGTTCGTCTGCTGGAAAACAAGGAGGTCAGCAAACATGTGGGCCCCCGCATTTTTGTGGTGGACAGCAGCAACATCAAGTCGGTGAAGCTCGAAGACATCCTGCCGCCTCCTGGCTTCAAGCCCGTCTTCGACGTCAAGTGACACGCTATCAGCCGCCTCATCATGTCCACAGATGACATCCTGCTGAAGACGGTTGCCTTGAGCAAGCAATACCCGGGCGTGCGAGCGCTCGATGCCATGGATTTCGAGCTGCGATCCGGAGAAGTCCACGTGCTCTTCGGTGAAAACGGCGCGGGCAAGTCCACGCTGATCTCGCTGCTGGCTGGCGCGCACACGCCCACCAGCGGCCAAATTCTGATGCATGGGCAAGCGGTGAGTTTCGCCAACGTGCACCAGGCGCGGCAACACGGCATCAGCGCGGTTTTTCAGGAGTTCTCGCTGGTTCCGACGCTGTCGGTCGCACGCAATCTGAGTCTGGGCGACGAGCCGCGTCGGCATGGACTGCTGGATGTGCAGGCGCTCAATAAGCGCGCCATCCA